>JAOZHK010000035.1 GCA_026014905.1 Candidatus Bathyarchaeota archaeon | reverse complement strand
TTACCCCAAGATCATTATTATACTATATATGTTGTCGACACTAATTCCGGATAACTACATTTCATAAGTATGGAATTGACCCAGCTCGGTGTGCATGTCAAACGAAACTGACAAACGGATGGTAAGTCCGTTGCTCTAATTGGGATAAATACGATTAACCCAAGATTCCCATCCAGCAACGTGTTTCGACATTGACTCCGGGAATTATACGCTAAAATCGAGCGCAGTTTTGTGGTCGGTAGCACGTCCAGTCAACCAGATAGGAATCTATAGTAACAAAAAACCGAAAGCAGATAAGGGTACCTTTTGGCGTGTTGAGAGATCTGCAATCGTAAGAATGTTGACATATCAATGAAATTCAATATGATACATCTTATAGCAGTTTAATGAACAATAAAAAGGTATAGTCGTAAGCCTTGAAGGACGGGTAGGAAATGAGCATGGATGACATATCCAAGGTCGTCGAAATAGGAAAGCAAATCCAAAAACTTCTAACACAATGTTCGCGTTTGGATTGGGTTCAATTTACCACAGGTTTTGATTTGGGCATAAATGCCGCAACTGAACAATTGGTACAGACTCTAAAAAACAAGAAGGATTACCATACGATACTGAGGCATAAAGAACAAGACCTCGCGCCGTTGAACAGAAGAAGGGTTGATATCATCGCAAGAATCTTTAAACCCTATCATCTGTCAGAAGATTTAAGCAAACTGCTTCTCGAAATGCAGAAGAGAACAGACAAGTTAGCGCAGACTGTGAACACCTTTAGGTTCACGCTCGACAGGCAAGAGGTTCGTATGACAGACATTAACAGGATTTTAAGAAGTGAACCCGACCGTGAACTCAGAAAAAAAGCTTTCCTGGCTACAGCGCAGGTCAACAAAGTATTGATCAAAGACGGCTTTCTGGACGTGATAAAATTGAGAAATGAGTGCGCGCGTTTGTATGGTGCAAGAAATTTCGTTGAGTTCAAACTCGAATACGATGAACTCGATTCTTCGATATTCAACGATTGGATAAAAGACACCCGAAATCTCTTACAGCGGGCAAAGACGATTATATCAGAATACGGGATACAATATGTTTGCGGCCCCGATGTAATGCCCTGGGATATTGACTTCCTTGAGGCTCAAATTGCGCCGCAAATGACTGAATACGTCGATATGATGAAATATTACGAAGTGCTAAGAGATACGTTCTGTGAACTGGGGTTTGACATAGCAAGGTATAACATGACATATGACATCTTCCCCCGGAAGAACAAAACGGAATGGGGGTATAACTTCACAATCCAAGACGGTGTTGATTCAAGGGTCATTGCCAATGTAGAAAACAAATATCATGATTACAAAGTACTGCTGCATGAAACAGGACACGCCCTGCATGCACTCATTTTAGACCCCGGTGATGTCCTTCTGAACCTGGGTATCAGCGGTATAGTACGTGAGAGTTTTGCCAGAGTATGTGACAGTTTATTATATGAAGAATTTTTCTACTCACGAATTTTCAAGAGAACACTCATGCGGACCAAAAAAGATTTCGCGAGGATCAAGAAACTAAACAAGATTTACTGCATTCGTCGTATGCACGCGATGTTTTTCGACCAGGCACTCTATCAAGAGAATCTCAATTCGCTGCACGACATCAATGCCCTTTACTGGCGAAAACGTAAGTCGATTCTGAATGAAGAACCGTACACTGATAATCCTCCCTGGGGTTTTGTTATTCACTATTCAACCCATCCCATCTATCTTCATAATTATTTGTTAGCAGAAATCACACATGATATGTTGCGCAGTTGCTTCGTACAAAAACATGGTGTTTCAAATCCTTTTGAAAAACCTCTCGCTTTCGGGCAATTTCTTAAGAGTGAATTGCTGGAGCCATCAGGCGCATATACTTTTCAACAGCTTTTCGAAAAAATCAGTGGTGGGCAATTCTCCCTCAAATATTTAGCAGAAGATTTCTAGCCAGTTCGATTCAGCCGGATGTTACAGACAATAAACAAGCACAAGCATGGCACATCGACCATAAACCAGCATACAGGTAACTGGAGACTTTTGTGATCAAGAACTTGGAGATAAGTATATTCCTATGTCCCACGGTTTATTAGTCCGTTGTTCGGGAGTATGTAAAATGCCTGGCTGAAAGTCCCGCGTCGATTGCAGTTGTGTAAATGGATGAGCGGGGATTTGACCCCATTCCGCCAAATACCTGGTCATGTCCCTATTGCAGAGCAAAGCTTATTGGCATTGCTACCCACACGCTCACAAGTTTACCACTGATTCGTGCTGGAATGAATTTGGCTTGTCTTGCAGTCTTGAGCGCCACCTCTTCAAGTATTTCATCACCGCCAGTCTGCAAAATGAATGCCTCAACGACATTACCACTAGTATCAACCAGAACTTTAACCACTACACGTGGCGAACCAGTACCTCTTGGCTTCTTTGAATACAGGGCCTTCGGAACGCTGATCATTTTTGGTTTTTCTTCAACTTCGTCGTACTCATAAATTTCTGGTCCAATAATTTGCGATTCTTGGTACTCTTGATGTACATTTTTACCTATTCTAGCAATAAACAACATGAGAACAATCATTAATGCGATAATGATCACCAATACTATCGACGAAGCCCAGTATGACTTGGGAAGCAGCCTGAGTAGTTCATGTTTCTGCAATGTCTATCCTCCCTGCTGATTCATTATAATACTAACGAAAGGTAGATCAATAGGCTATGAGATTGTCACGTAGTTCGAAACGATATTCGCATTAACACAATGTATGGTAAGTCCGTTATATGGAGATAGGTTAGATTTGACCCAATGTTTCCATAAGCACCAAGGGTATCTCTTGACTTTCAATTATCATCAAGATATATTAGCACGAGGTGATAATCATATGAATACAACGTGTTGCGGTCCCATGAAAAACAGTGGTGCATCAATTAAATCGAGAGCGACATACTGGTATATTCTTGAAGCGTTTCCAAGGATGGGACGAGCGCCATCATTGGAAGAAATCACACGCGATCTTTTTCTCCAAAGAGACGAAGCTGCAAGCATCTTGGATTCAATTGTATCTCAGCGATCATTGAGAATTGAACCCACATCATATATGATACTTGATGCCTATCCTTACTCAGGCGTACCCACGCGACATCGGGTGTATCTTGATGATAGTTTGTGTCTTTATTGCATGTGTGCAATTGACACATTCTATGTACCTTTCCTAACCGAGCATGATTTGACTATTCGCTCGCGCTGCTTTCATTGTCGGGCCGAGCTCGAAATAAGCATAAAAGAATGTAAGATTGTTGACGCGAAGCCATCGCGTTCAATTACTATTTGGAAGAGCGCAGCTGAATATGACTGCCCAATGACAAATTTCTTCTGCTCCAAAGAGCATCTAACGGAGTGGTGGAAAAAGGCGTCCAAAGAACCTGGTCAGCCCTGCAATCTTGTTGAGGCACTAGCTCATGGTAGAAAAACTGTAGAATCCATGTGTAAATCAAAGGAAGGCCTGAACGAGATTCTCTGGGCAAAGGCAGATGAGCTTGTATGTTATTGCCAGGAAGTGCCCAAAGCAACGATCATTGCAGCTATCAAGAGAGGTGCGTCCAGCGTGGAGGAAATTGCGGGGACCACTACTGCATGTACTGGCGGCTGGTGCAAAGATACGAATCCAAAAAAAAGATGCTGTTGTGTTGATCTTGAGGCTCTACTGGAGGCTTATCGCCCAGTACCTCGAAATCGTATTTCTTGAAACACAAGCCACACAACCAAGACGTTATCGACAAAAAACAAGCATAATCAAACAATAAACATCTCCAAATCAACGGATAGGTATTCCGTTGCTCCACCTGCTTTTTTAAGTAAGTTTTACGCAAATGGATCCCCCGGTCAAGCTGGGGGAAGATGGATGGTAAGTCCGTTTAAAGACAGTCTCTACTTTCGAGACCTGACCCCAAAGGCACCCAAACTCTCTTGCTATATCTATATCCCAACGCGGCGAGATAAACTAAGACCATTGTTGAAATAACTTTGCGTCTATCTATTGACAACAGACTCCATTTGTGGACTATAAACTACAAGGAGACAATGCTATGAGTACAGAAAATGGTAGGTTAGTATTTTTCTTTGATGTGATCAAAAATCGACGCTCAATAAGAAAATTCAAATCGACCCCAATACCACATGGTCACATAGTGAAAATCATTGAAGCTGCTTCTCTTGCTCCCACAGCAAATAATCGCCAACCTTGGAAATTTTTGGTGATACAAAATTCCGAAACAATTAGTGCAATAAAACAAGCATCCATTGAATTGGACGTTCAGGAGTATATGCATAATGCAAAATGCGCTCCAGATGAATCAAAAAAATACAAAGAAAAATTGAAAAACCATTACGAGAATATTTTTTCAGCCCCTGTTTACATAATTGTTTTCACTGACTCTTATGAAAAATATTCTCATTATAATTCCCACGATGGTCCACTAGCAGCGGCCTATATCTGCCTTTCTGCCCAAGCGTTAGGGTATGGTTCACTGTATGCAACAGAGTCCATCTCGGACGCAGCAATTAGAAAGATTATCACCGTCCCCGTGAAATATACTTTTGTCTGTGGAATAGCAATTGGCATTCCAGAATGTCGGCCAGCTATGCCACCAAAAAAATCTGTTGATGAGTTGGTTGTATATGAACATTTCTGAATTCGACCTGTAAACTACAATCGGGTTGATCCCCAAACCTGGGATTTCTAATTCTGAAAAAGCCATACTACAAAATCATGGTAATTCGTTGGAAAACAGGTCTTTACTATCTTTTTGCGAATTCTGTCCATTGGAGAGAATTCTACGTAATACCGCACGTTCTAAAACCCAAATGTCACAAATCTGTCACAAGGGGGTCGGTGTAAACCGACCCCCTTGCTGTTGTGATAGCATGCCATTAGCGGATCAACCCGATTTTAGCTTTTCTAAAATAGTTGTCTGTGTTGTGCTCTCCATTCCTCCTCGGGGTAACGAATTATACCCCTTCTCTTAAGGGAGTACAACCCTATGAGTGTCTACTAATTTTTAGCCGATGTGTCCCACATGCGCTGAAACAGAACAGT
>JAOZHK010000025.1 GCA_026014905.1 Candidatus Bathyarchaeota archaeon | reverse complement strand
GATACTCTACATTTGTGCAACGATTTTTTTCAGTCCTTGGACTTTTGCCCAGATGAGAGGTCGATACATTGTATAGGTGGCTTCTTGATCGATGACAAGGATCAGCCATTCATGACTCAGGATATCTCGAAGGTCATATATTTTATCTAAGAGATTTGTGCGTGCATCTATTAGTTCGATCCATATCTTCGTACATCGAAAAATCTCTTGGACCGTTTCATCAACTACCCAGACTGCAAACGTGTTCTCCTGCATGAGTCCATGATACTTGGCAGGTGTTAACGACTTGTCGGCGAAAACTGTGTGAATTTTTGTCATGCGTTCTTTATTATGGTCAATGCTCAGTAGTGGTTTAATCTCGGCCATAAGCATATCTAAAAATTGTTTCATAGCAGTATTTTCATCCATGATGCTTTCCTCAGGGCTTTATCGTCCAATGGGACATAAGTTAATGCAATCTCCGTTACAAGGTCCATACGTTGTTATCGTCCCGCTTTCAGTAGGAAGGATGTTATAGAATCGGCATCTGCTTCCATTCCACTCGAATACGTCTCCTCGTTTTCTATACGTTCCGTATTTACATGCTTGGATACAGATAACACAATCACCACATAGATCCATGTCCAGGGGCTCGTCAGGGATTAAAATCGCGTCGGTTACAATACAGGCAAGGACATTAATTGTGCCATATTCCGGATGAATAATGAAGGTACCTCTTCCAATGATGCCCAATCCCGCGTGCAAGGCAGCTTGCTTAAACGATAACGTATCGTACCATCCATGGGTTTCGACGGCGGATTTGTAGCCATTCCGGATCAGAAAGTCATGAACCGCTTGAATACATGTACGAGTTCGTCGTCGCTCTAATTTGACGCTGTTTTTAAGTTCGATTTGGGTTAAGGTGGAGAGTGATCCAATCTCACGAATGTAGTGTCGATCTTCATTCAGTTTATTGCCGCCAGCTAAGATGATTATGCTATTAGCGTTTGGTAAGAGATTTGATGGCTTATGTCCAGATGGGGCATCAGCCTCAAGCGTGTGAGCCGACGTGAATCCTACTAATTCAGCACCCGCGGTAACGGCGATCGTTTTGATGGTTTCACTTAACTGTTTAGGTGTCATGATTACTATCCTCACTTCTTTCGTGATTCTGTTTCATCCTGTACGCGCGCGTTTAACAATCCTTAGCTGATTGAATCTGCGTTGCTTAGCTCGTTGTTCCATATTAACTCTCTACTTTTTCGCTTTTCTTCCATACATTCATTTTTCTGCCAATGATCCAGAGTACCATCGCGTATAACAGAGATAATTGATATACAAGGAAGGAGATAATGAAACGTATCGGGTTAATAAAATTTCGCTTATTGGGTAGAAAGTAAATTCCTACACAAACCAGCGTTCCAATAAGAATGTAACTTGATGGTAGATACGTCCAAGCGATAAGTGGCGTGAGGATTAATAGTATTCCTACTAGAATTGGTGAAATAATCAACATAAAAAACTCAGCAGGCATGATAAGGTGTGAAAACTTTCCATGTTTGCGGTTAAAGAGTAGGTCTCTGTTTCGCCAGAAGATTCGAATCAAGCCTTGTCCTCGCCGAACTTTCACTCTTAACAGTTCTTTCAAGCTGGCAGGGCCGTACTCCGTGAAGGTTGAT
Source organism: Candidatus Bathyarchaeota archaeon (assembly GCA_026014905.1). Next base: position 6,388 of record JAOZHK010000025.1, on the reverse strand, counting down.
TGCGCGTCGAAGATGGTCCGATATCCTTTTCGCCGTATGGAAATGGCTTGCGCTGAATCGTCGGCATTGATATTTTCTGGGACATTTTCGATTAAGTCAGCTCGATATGCGGATAGATGGCCATCAAAGATGGGTGTGGAATCGATATTGCTTTCGCTTTGACGAAGGAGGTTATACCATCCGAGGTATACTTGTTCAGTATCTGCATCGGTACTGAATGCTCCTCGGCCTGTCGCTGCACCGATTTCAGTGTCGGCGAAATTGGATATCAAATTGCTGATCGCATTGGGAGGCATAATGGAATCACTATCTGATATGATATGGATGTCGCCACTGCTTTTCGCGTAAGCCTCATTGATGGCTTTTGATTTCCCTGTTCGTTGTTTTTGTTTGATAAATAGCATGTTTAGTTGGGGATGCGTCGCCTTGAAGTCAGTGATGATGTCTGCTGTTTTATCGGTTGAACTGTCAATGATTGTGATCTCGATTTTCTCGTGCGGATAATCTTGGTGGAGAACATTCTCCAATTTTCGTCGTATCGTCTGCTCTTCATTGTGACAGGGAATAATAAATGAGATGTAGGGTTGATACTGCAAGTTTCGTGGGGGCTGATTCTTTGTACTATTTTGAAGGATAATAGTAAGATAGGCAAAATAGAAGATGGCGACAACGAATCCAATAACGAGAGTGATCCAGAGTAGCATTCTATCACGACAAGTACTGTTATTTAGTCATTCAACTTTTTTTCTCTATATAAATCCTCAGGAGTCATTACTCTTGATTCTCGGTATAGATTGTCTCTTCACCGAGAGACTCCGTGCTATTTGTCAGTTGTTGATACAGCGCTAAGGTACTTACTCCGGTAGTCACCATCATCAACGTTGAAAAGATTGCGATCAATCCAATTCGCCAGGGAGTAAAATCTAAGATGAATCCTATGAGCGGAACCACAGCTAGACTTAAGCCAATGCTTAACGCATTCCGCTCAATGAAGCTTAGGGTTTTTTCTGCGTAGAGGGTGCGGACAATCGCGTAGCCTGGAATATACAGGACGAATAATGCTCCAAGAATATATCTGATCCACAGTAACGGCACAATCTCTGGTAGAAACAGGAGCGCACCGAGACCGATTTCGAGTATGATGATAACCCAGTACCACTGCGTGTGTTTAGAAAATATTCTGTTAGACATTTAGATCGGGTGACTCCTTTGCTTGATGGCTGGGGGCTTATTTTCTGTTCCCTGGCTTTATGCTATTGCATTCGAGTTTGTGATGCATAGTATTCTTCCTATATGTTGTTAAAAGTATAATAAGACAATAACATTCACAAATACTGTTAACAAGATAAATAAAATGGTTATTCTATTCAAACGTTTTCGCGCGATATAGATGCCGATTTCTCCATATTTCTGTGATACCAGCTCGGCGGTGATAATGAGAATTATCGTAGTGACTGTGACCCAGATTGCGATGTCTCGAAAGGATAAGGGGATCGTCACAATGCTTCCTCTATACTTTTGTAACGCACGAGTAAACCGCCATCTTTGTGAGGTGACTGAAGGTTTTCCACGGTGATCGGGGTGTTAAGCGTGCGGGCAAGAGCTATTGCGAGTGAACTACATAATGGACAACACAATGCTGACGTGGACCCGCGCGATGCGGAGCACAAGTCTTGATAGATGTGGTCGGTTACGTGGATCGTGATGAGGTTTGATTCAAAGTCCATAGTAAACGTTTTCGCGATTTCCAGGTCTTCGGTAATAATTTTCGATATTTTTTCTGGCAAGTCATAGAGATCAATTTCTATGAACTGCGTGCCGAGTTCCTGCTCGTAGAGGTTAGTGAGAGCGAGCCCTGGCGGCGTAACAACTAATCCAAGGGGATCATTCATTAACACTTCAGCGCGATTCACTAGTTCTAACGGAGGTAGGTGTTCGCTTTGCCCCCAATTAATGAACACTTTTTCATTTCCCGGATGCGGGAAATAGCGAGGTGGGAGATAAATCGCTTTCCCACTGTAATTGAGTGCAGTTGTGAGTTGACTGAGCGTTTGGAGTGGGGACTCTGTGCTTGAATGAAGAACTCGCGCCTGCACATACTTCTGGGGCTCAATATAGAGAAATAATGCGCCCCAAAAGACAAGTCCTAATCCAATCAAGGCAAGGATGCTCGAGTTGATGATGACAGAAAAAAGAAGGGCTGTTGTCCCGTTCGCAAGAAGTAAACTATTGATTAATCGTACACTCTGCTGTTTCATCGTTAGCTCACAACTATATGGTATGTTATATTGTTTTTTTAATTGACATATTTAGCATTCATCGGAGTAGTTTTATTGTATTGGAACGATTCGATGTTCAATTTTCGCTAAGTAGGGTACATATTTGTTTAGATCTTCTTTTGACCCACATGCCATATTCAGATAATAGAATAAGCTCTTCCCGTAATCAATGGGCGTTGGTGAAGCATATTCGATGTCATATTGGGGTACGGCCTTGTTTAAGAACTGTCGCATATTGATACGCGTTTTAACCCTGCCTTTAAATTGAAGGGCGCCATGTTGCGTCTGAGCTGCAGTTGTGGGAGTAACTGTTTCACTGTGAATGTGTGTTTCTGCCTGTTTGAGGATTTGATCGGCTTGTGGTGTGCGTGTTATCATGAGAGAGCGAAAGAGACTCGAGTTATCTGTTCGAGGTAGATGGGCATCACCAAATGCGATATCGGCAAGCTCATTTACCGCATCAAAACACAAAGTACACCGTGGAGAGAGGAAGAAGCGGAGCCCCCACGTCTTTGAAAGTAAAGTATCTCGAAAACGATGGCGGAGGGTGCGACCATTCTCCAGCGTGATGACTGAGGTTGATGGCCAGCCAACTCGATACTTAAATTCTTTGATGGCTGATCTCTTAAGGCCTAATTGGTGGAGCAGCTCGTTGGTCCCTATGAACGTCGGGACACCAGAACAGAACAGTCCGATATGTAAGAGAATTTTTGACTGTAATGTGGGGTATATCTGTTCGGCTTTGCGAATGCCATGAATGTGACAAGGTAACCCTACAACCGCAAACACTCCGTTCTCGCGGAGAATCTGTGACAACACAGTATTGGGAGTGGTAGGGCAATAACGAGATGTTGACGCTGAATATAGATCGTCTACACTTCGTGCGATAAAAGATTCGGGTTCAAGGGGATTTGCTGACTGTGCTTTCGTCACGAGCGCGCCTTGGATCCTCCGGGTTTCAAAAAGATAAATGAGCAGCGCAGTGACACTGCCACCTGACGTTGAGTGCTGTCGAATCCCGGGATCGGTAGCATGCCCGTAATAACATCCTATGTAATGACCGATATCGCGTCTGAATTTTATTGAAGGTGCTTGAAAGAGAGTTGAGCTGATTTGATGGGCGTTGATTCCGATGCCGGGACAGACTTGGACGCATTTTTCGCATTGAGAACAGAGCGAAGACTTCAAAGTCGGTGCATAGAGGCCTTTGTTAGTGCGTTTCATCGTTATTGCAGAGGTGGGGCAGACTCCTGCACAGGTTCCACACATTGTACATAATTCGTGGTGGTCAACTTGTTCAACTGAACGACAGGTTGACAATAACGTTCCTCACCAAGAAAGTGTCGTTATTCTCTCCAAATGTCAGCGCCTATAGCTGTCAGTTTCGTATCAAGATGATCGTATCCTCGATCAACTTGAGAGATATTTTGAATTTTGGTGGTTCCTTCTGCTGCTAATCCTGCGAGTACTAATGCAGCGCCAGCTCGAAGGTCATTTGCTTGTACGTGTGCTCCATGAAGGCGTTTGACACCTTGAATATGCAGGGTATCGCCGTGTATCGCTATTTGTGCCCCCATTTTCTGGAGCTCGCTGACATGTGCAAACCGGTTGTTATACAACGTTTCGCGAATGGTACTGGTGCCGTGGGCTAACGCAGCGAGTGTCGAAAAAATGGGTTGCAAGTCTGTAGGGAATCCAGGATACACTGCTGTGGTAATCGTAACAGGGCTAATATCACGGCAGCGGGCTTCAACATACTCCCCTTCTTGGTGAATCTCGACAGAAGCGTGTTTTAACTGGGCGATGACTTCGTCAAGATGATTTAATCGTATCTTTGTAACGCGTAGTCTTTCACCGACAAGGGCTGAGGCAACCAAATATGTGCCACTGACGATGCGGTCAGGAATTGCCTCATAGTCTATCCCCTTCATTTCATCGGTACCAGTCACGGTAATGATCGAGGAGCCAGCACCATTGATGGTGGCACCCATACCTTTTAGGAAGTTTGCCAAATCAACTATTTCGGGTTCGCGTGCGGTATTGGATAATACTGTTTTGCCCTTTCTACGACTCGCTATCATTAATCCCAAAAGGGTCGCGGAGACACTGGGAAATGACAATGGGATGTCAGTTACTCCGCGCGAAGTCTGTGAAGCGATGATAGCGTCTTGGGTGAACGTGACTTCAAAGCCCATGCCTTTCATGACTTCGAGATGAGCATCAAGTTTTCGATCACCAATCTTACATCCTCCCGGATACGGCAACTCAACCCGTCCCAGTCGAGCACTTATGGTACCCAACATCAATATGATGCCCCGGGCCGATTTATCGAATTCTGGTGGGACTTTCCACGTTTTTATGGTATCGGCTTTCACACAGAGGTTGTTATCCTGTTTACGTGTCGTGATGCCTATGCTTTGCATGATATTCTGATAAGTGTCAACGTCTAAAATCTCAGGGGCATTCTGGAGACATACTTCTTCTTCACACAACATAGAAGCTGCAAGAATGGGAATAAATGCATTTTTAGAGACTTGTCCAGGTAGAACTCCCTGTAGAGGTTTGCCACCGTTGATGCACAGGGTATTCATTTCTCTTGTTTTCACCAGGGGGACTGAGTCGTTACGTGCGTTGGTCGTAGGTGAGCGCTTGTCGATACACGTCTTGGATTTGAGTCGTGACTGCATCTACTGTATATGAGCGTTGGACTAAACGGTAAGCTATCTTACCGACGCTAGATCTATACTCGTTATTTTCTAATAGGGTTATGATGGCTTGATATATGTTTCCAGTACTAGTTTTTTCTTTGCTGTTGCGACCACTGAAATTATATTGGGCGAGTTGGGGAAATGTCTCGTCATTGAGTATTCCACCGAACTGTGCACTGGCGACGATTGTCGGTTTTCCCAGTGCCATCGCTTCGAGGACAACACGTCCGGATCCTAAGACAATATCAGCGTTTGATATAATGTGGATGGCATCTTTCCGGAATCCGGTAAAAACGATCGTTTGCCTGCCCAGTTTCTGGTTGACTTGGTTTCCCAGGGTCTGCAATCTTCTTAACTCTGATCCTCCGCCGACAATGATGATCTGAATATCGAGTTCGGGATATTGGGTGATAATTCGTTCGGTAGTTGAGATGAGGTTTTGAGGGACATCGGTTTTGTAGAGATCGAGGCGACTCACCGTTACGATTTTTAAACTTTCAGATCGAATATCAGGAATAGTAAGAGGCGGCGGATTGGTGACAAGGGTGTCATCGACCTCTATCATGTTCGGGATAACCGCGATTTTCTGTGGATCAATATCGAGTTCCAAGATTTTCTCTTCGATTTCTTTACTGATGACAATGATTTTATCCACGTGTCGAAATAGGAAGGGGAGACTCAGGGACATCCCCCGGTAATTGTGTAACGTAATTACGGACGGAATACCGAGAATTTTTGCTGTCAACAAGCTTACGACAAATGCCAGTGTTGAATGCGAATGGATAAGGTGAATCTGTTTTTGTCGGGCTATTCGTACCGCTCGGACTATCCCAAAGGGGAGAACAATGAGATTAATGAAATTGATCAAGTCAAAAGCTGAGTTTAATGAGCGCGGATTAATGCGTGATTTTTTTAATTGATCCACATTTAAATTCTGTACTAAATAATGGTGCTCAATCCCATCTTCTTGAAAATTTTTAACTAGATTTCCTCCAGCAGAGAGCGCGACGACTCTGTGACCATATCGAAGTAGTTGCTTAGAGAGCGCTCGGATATGCGTTTGGGTTCCACCGATATCCAGATTCTTGGCGATGACGAGGACATTCAAGGGTTCATGCTGGGGCATCTTGTTACTTTGTTGCAAATAGGATGCCTCCATCATCATAGACTATGTTGGCGCGCTGACTCATATTATAGGCATGGAGGTAGGTGGTGTTCTCGACGCGAATGGAAGGCAGGATTACGCCTTTCTTATTGAAAATGACAATGCTATCATCGATTTGGTTCAGGCGGGAGATATCATATACTTCATATGATAATCCAGCGAATGTATACGATTGGTTATATATTGATGCGCCAAAGAGGAACCAGCGACTTTTCCAGTCAAAGTAGACTCTGCCT
>JAOZHK010000009.1 GCA_026014905.1 Candidatus Bathyarchaeota archaeon | reverse complement strand
CGGCAGCCGCACCAACGATTGTTATGTACGTGCGTAGAGATTATACTCAATAGATGTCATAATCATGGCGATGTATCGCTAATTAAAACACTATTCTTCGTTTAGCTGGCTTGTGCGGTGTTTCGTGAATGAGATGCTAGCCACTGTGTCAACACGTCACAATTTGACGCGGAGATTTCGCCTCCCACTTCACAATTCTGAATATCTTCACAGACCATACATGGGACATCAAGTATTGAATCGAGTTCAACGCGTCTTACATTAATGAAAATTCGATTCGTCCACCGTCCATTGGCAAGTTCTCGTTCACGTCGAATCAGATTCTTTGCTTCCAGTCGAAGCGATATGCGTGAGCCTTCACGACTTGTTGCGTTTAACTTTCGCCACATATCGCGTTGTAGAATCCCTTCGTCGCCCTTCTCTAAGATCAATTTGAGAGCGCGTAGTTCTAAGTCATCGCGTCGGGTCAATATATTGCACAACAATACTGTGGGTTATTGCCTGCATTAGTATTTTACGAATCTCACAATGCGCATGCGAAAACGTACCCATGCACATATTTCCCAAAAAAAAGGGAGGTTACTTTTTCTTTGATGCTCGTGTCCGACGTTTTTTCTGCGACACTGTTACCGTTTTCGCTTGGTTTTTGAGTCGAAGAGTCTCGATACAATGATTGATGATGTCCTCAATAAATTTGGTTTTGATATCTAATGTCACAATGTGAAACGTTTCATCATGAGTCGTGAATGTGAGTCGGTGGCTTGCATCAACTGTTATGGATGTGAAGTGTTCATAGGGAACCATTAAGAGTGTTGTGTAGTGTTTGAGTCGCCAACCCTGTTCCTGGATGAAGAGAAGAGCGTTTTTTGATAGGATAAGGCTGCCTTCAATGTCTTCATAGATGGCATGATGGGTTTGCAGAATCGCGTCATCTGGAGACAAGTGTTCGAGGGCTGCATCAAGTTTTGTCATCATTTTTTCATTTCCTCTTTGATTGAGAGGGGAGCAATATGTGATGGAACGGTTTGGTTTTTATTGCTTAAAATATGTTTACTGTCTAACGTGTGAAGGAAGATATTGGCACGTTCCCTTGAATCGTTTCTTGCGATAAGTGTTGGGTGATATTCGTAGCGTATTACTGATTCAACAGAAATGTGGATACGAGCTTATATCTGAGACCACTCATTGTCGAAGCTTAGATGCGTTCGAGCTGTTTTAATAATAAATCGTTTATGATTCATGGAAGTAATTGTCTAACTTGGTTATCAGTTGACGCATTATGACTGAAATATCTAGAGCGCTTTTATTTCAAATAGCGAGCTGACTAAAGTCATCACGATGATATGCTTGGTACCTTTAAGCGCTTCCACGTGGTTTGTGAGAGAATGGATAGCTCACTACGTGTGTGTATTTCGTTAACCAAATTCTTTTTGAATGCCTTATTGGTACAATATATCTATGTCGTCTGAGCAGGAAATCCTTGCTAGGATTCGAACCTTATTGGCGCTGGAGCGAAATTATTTATCAGAGGAACGGACGGCTCTCGCTGAGTTTCGAACTGGATTAACCTTAGCTTTGGTGTCACCTCCCGCCATTAGTTTAATACACTTTCTTTTAGAAGGTATTTCCAACCTCAATTTCATCTTCCCAATCATTCTCTATTCAGTTTTCGTGTTACTAACGATAATTGGCATCTGGATTAGTGTTATGTCCCGATTGCAACTCAAGAAGATACGACAAAAAATACAGCTGTTAAAAGAACGTCAGCTTAAAGTGATGAGAGATTCTGATGAGCTCTGTGACCTTTTAGAAGATTGTATCACTTTGCGCTAACCAGCGTTAGGAAACTTTCACTCACCTCGATAGGGCACGGTCGGGCATTGGGCAATATTGGAAAATTCTATCAATTTTGCGGTCTTTATGAGAATTCTTGTTGATTTCAAATGAGAAAACTTTAGTAGATCAGGATAAAAGCATGTTAGTTAGTTTCCAAGTTAAAATGTTAGATATAACCCTTCTGGGGAAATAGAGGAAGCCTATATGAACACCGCCATCACGTCCAACAATGAACCAGACTTTACCAATATGCTAAACGGAGCACTAACTGTATTATTCAAAGACGTTGCCAAAATTGCATTATCAAACCCTTCACAATCAGTATTCTTCCTTCGTACACTCAGATGGCAGAGAAAAGCTAAAAAAACGAGAGAAAAATGGGCAAGTCAAGGACTACACGTTCCACCAATCCTCGTGATAAGTGTCACCAGCAAATGCAACCTCCACTGCGAAGGATGCTATCATCAAGCTCTACGCAGTCAAACTGAGCATGAAATGAGTGATGAACGATTATGGAAGCTTGTACAGGAAGCCAAAGAACTAGGTGTCTCATTCATAGTACTTGCGGGTGGAGAACCCTTAATGCGTCTGAATATTCTGAACTTATCCAAGGAAACGCCTGAAATTATGTTTATGATGTTTACAAACGGTTTACTAATTAATAATAACGTGCTAAAGCAAATCGCTGATAACAAGAACATTGTACCTCTTTTAAGTCTTGAAGGATACCGCATTGATACCGATGGACGACGCGGGTCAGGGGTCTACGACAACTTACTCAAAGCCATAACTCAGCTTAAGAAAAAACAGGTGTTCTGGGGCGCGTCTCTAACGATGACACGTACCAATTTCAGAGAAGTAACTGATGAACAATTCATTCAACAACTAGTGAATTCAGGATGTAAGTTCTTTATGCTGGTCGAATACACTCCAGTTACTGCTGAAACAGAGGATTGGATGCTCTCGCAGGAGCAGAAAGGTGAGGTCGTACCTATACGCAATTCTCTGCGAAATAAGTTTCCAGCCTTATTTATTGCTCTGCCATGGGATGAAGACGAAATTGGTGGTTGCTTGTCAGCTGGTCGCGGATTTATCCATGTGAGTGCAGAAGGAAATGTAGAGCCATGTCCCTTCATTTCGTATTCGGATACGAACCTGAAGAATATATCACTCAAAGATGCATTGCAGTCCAAGATGCTCAAGACAATAAGGGAAAATCATAGTGAATTGAAGGAAATTCATGGATGTGCATTATGGGAGAAACGGGAATGGGTAAAATCTTTGGTGCGTGCTGAAGATAAATAATGTGTCAATTAGCGATTGTAGCTATATGACGATACCTATGGCCACGCAAGGAAGTGTAATTATTTAATAGATACTTTTTATTACTGATCTCTCATGAGAATTGATTGCATTGAACTTTTTTATGTGAAAATGCCGTTACGCTATCCTTGGCGTACCGCATATGGAGAAGATGATGATATTCATTCAGTCTTTGTGAAATTAATCACAGAGGACACCTATGGGTGGGCTGAAACAGCGCCTCTTCAAGCCCCATGTTATTCTCCTGAGTGGGCTGGAGGTGTGTACTCATTAATCAAAAATATCTTAGCTCCACACGTTGTAGGTCAAGAGATCCAAAATGTAGAGACTCTGTTACAACTATTAAGTTGTTTTAAGGGGAACCCATTCGCTAAAGCAGGGATTGAACTTGCGTTCTGGATCGTAAAAGCTAAACAACAATCTCAACCCCTCCACAAATTATTCGGTGGTACCGCAAAAACCATTGCCGTTGGTGCTGACTTTGGAGTACAAGACAGCCTCCAACTATTAATCGACAAAGTACAGCAAGCAATTAATGCCGGATATCCACGCGTTAAATTGAAATTCCGTCTAGGGTGGGATATCAATATGTTACAAGCGATTCGTGATGTCTTCCCCGATTTTCGTTTTCATATTGATTGCAATGCGGCATTCTCGCTCAAACATATGGATCTATTTAAAAAAGTCGATCGCTTTGATCTTGAAATGATTGAACAACCCCTCCATTATCACGATCTCCGTGAGCACGCCGTACTCCAAAAATCCATTAGTACGCCAATCTGCTTAGATGAAAGCATTACCAGTCCCAAAATTATGGCGGACGCTATTCACCTTGAAAGCTGTCGATATGTCAATATAAAAACAGGACGGGTTGGAGGCCTATATAACGCTATTAAAATTCACGATATGTGTCAGAATGTTGGCATTCCCTGTTGGGTTGGGAGTATGCTCGAGTCAGCAGTAGGGAATGGGATCTCAATTGAACTGGCTTCTTTACCCAATTTCACGTACCCCGCGGATATTTTTCCGTCACAGGTAAACTACATTCAAGATCTTGGTTACCCCGAAATATCTGTCATGTCTCCTGGTAAGATCTCTGTTTCCTCTGTTCCAGGAATCCCTTATGAACCTGTTGACGC
>JAOZHK010000005.1 GCA_026014905.1 Candidatus Bathyarchaeota archaeon | reverse complement strand
TATAACGAATCAGATTATCAGGATGATTACAGCTGTTAAAGTTCATGAAGAGATACTGGGCGTTGGAATAGGTGCCCTTGGACCACTTGATATGAAACAGGGCATGATTCTTACCGCATCTCACTTTCCTTTTAATAACATAGCTCTAAAAGAGCCAATAGAAAAGTCCTTCAAAGTTCCTGTTCACGTAATCAATGATTGTGGAGCCGCCGTTCTCGGGGAAAAACTCTACGGCTTAGGACACACCATTGATAATCTTGCTTTCATCACTATCAGCAGCGGGATTGGATGCGGCGCATATGTCGATGGAAAGCTACTCCTCGGGAAAGATGGCAACGCATCGGAGATGGGGCATTCGATCATTGACATGACAGGCGCCTTACAATGTGGCTGTGGGAAGAGGGGGCATTGGGAAGCATATTGCTCGGGAAACAATATTCCACAATTCATTGAATGGTGGATCCATGAAAATCACCTGCAGGGTGACTTTAAGAGTAGCCTGTTAGCAGAATTTTCGAAGGGTGACTTCACAAACGTTTCAGCGAAAATGGTCTACGAGGCAGCTAAAAGGGGAGATTCGTTAAGTCTCGAGATTGTTGATAGACTTGGTCAATTGAATGCGATTGGTGTCGCAAATGTAATTGCTGCGTATGATCCTGAACTAATTACTCTCGGGGGAAGTGTCACGTTGAATAATCAGAGGTTAATGCTCGGCTCCATTACACAATTTGTTCAAAGTTACGCAGTAAACCGAATACCAGAAATCGCTGTTACACCTCTTGGCCATGATATAGTCTTAAAAGGGGCACTCGCGATGATTTTCAATGCATACTGAGCTAGTCTGTACGCAAGCTAACTAGCGTACTCCTTCAACCTGAAGTCTTTTAATATAGCAAGCTAGCTTGACAGTAAATTGTTAAGAAAACATATACGTGACGGTGTCCACTAGAGAGTAATTCATTACGAGTTTACGGCACAGTATCAACCTCTGCTTCAACTAGTTTTGAGTTTCCGATTCCCAAAGAGGTGATTAATATGCCAAGAAGAAAGCAACATAGAGAATTTACGTTACGTAAGTATGGCGTGACAGGTGACGATATTCACAAATGGACTGATGAACGTTATCAAGATTTAGGTGTTCGTCATCGCCAAGAACGCCACCAATATAATGAGTGGTTACCCAAGCGATTTATCAAAGTATGGATTACGTCTTGCGAAAGCGATTCATCGAAGCCATGTGTGGCTCGATAACAACTGGAAATGGATAAAAGATCGTTTCTAGCTAGACATAGCTAGCTAGCTACGACTAACTAGCTATCAAATGTATTTCACATCGCGAAGCATTAGCCACATTGGTAAATTCAATGGTTCTGGTAGCATTATTTTTTTCTCAACAGAAAATCCATACTGTTCATAGAAATGCACATTCTCTTCTTTTTGCGTCTCCAAATATATCGGTTTTTTTTCTGTTTCAGCTTTCTCTATAAGGGCTCGTAATAATTTTCTGCCAAACCCTTTTCCTTGAAATTCTTGTGAAACACCCATTATTAATAGATGTATATATGGACCTAAATTCAGACTTTTCTTCGCTTCTTCAACTGCATTAGTGAGAACTTCCATTTTCTTTGCTTCATTGGCTATTTTCATAGACAGAAAAAAAGCCCCACTTCGAATAATTCTCCAAGTTGTCATCTCTTTATCATGAGGTGCAATTGCCATTACGCCTTCTACATTCTCAGATGTCGATAAGACATTACCATATTTCAGACAAAATCTAACCATAACTTCAGTTAGTATACGATTCTTATCTTCATCATTAAATACTTCTTTCCACATTGAATCTTCAGAAAATGCGTTAGTGAGTACATTTACTGCATTCTTAAGATCTTTTTTTTGGATTGTATATAACTCACTAATTAATGTCATACTGATGAGATGGATTTCTTAATTTATAAACTACTTTGCATACCAAGAGAATGAGCTGGCTCGTTTATCGGCGGATTACGCGATATACGACTCCAGTAATGATCACTATTCCTACGATGATGACCGCGATGGGTCCAACATAGCTCCATATGTTCACATTAGCGAGCACAGCGACTCCGAGGATCAGAATAATGATGCCAACAATGATGCCCGCAATGGCGCCGCCAGAGGGAGAACCGAAACATTCATCGTCAAACTCTCGTTCCATTCGTTTTCCCCATTGTTCAGCACGCTGTCCCACCTCTTCTCCCCATGTATCGATTCGTTGTTCCCAGTCCCCTTTGTTGTCCTGGGAACCCATGAGGTGTGCTCCACACTTCACGCAGAACGTCGCATCATCCGAATTGTTCTCACCGCATTTCACACAATAGACCATAGCAACGATCCCTTCCGTCAACAGGTAATATTCTAGCTAGTTATATTAGGCCAAATTTATATGTTTACTAGCTCAGCTAGCTATCTGGAATTTAAGACTTGAAACAGGACGATCATGACAGCATATTTACGCGCGCGCGTTTATGCGGTGGATCCCGATGGATTTCTGACGGCGTTGGCATCGTCGAAAGCCTCCTTGGACAGGTAATTAGCTAGCTAGTAATGCTTCTCGATTCCAGTACATGTTGTCCGATAATGACACAAAGTACAGATAAGGACTATTTATCTGCAAGATCCTGGCAATTCGTTCACGTTGATCTGCTAATGATCCACGACCTGAAACGAAGATAGCGATGTCGGGTTTTAAGACGTCTAACTTATCAATGCTCTTCCATTTAATTTTGTTTCGTGAGTCAAACTCTAATCCCAAGGTTAAGTCATTTCGAGCATAAATGTCAATGATTCCTTTTCGATCATATGACAGGTAAATGTCGTATTCTCTAATCGTCTCAAAGCCAAAGCTATGCAGGATAATTACCATAGCCTTCATTGTCGATGGATGGCTTAAGAAATAGAGATCAGCAATTTGCTGTACTAATTGCTCAATCGTTGTATTCTTCATATTTTTCACTTCCTCTGTTGTGGCCGAATTTAACGAGAATACTAACGATAAACAGGAAACTGAAACCCGCAACTAAATCGAAGAATTTTCTCAAAATCTAGCTTGAACATTAAAGGGATTTTAGCTTTAAGAATTTTGTGCAGGATCTTTGCGATGAACGCGTATAGGTAATAGCTAGCTAACTCAGAATCGGATGCGGGCGAGTTTGTTGACGAAGTATATTGATATTGAGCAGCCTATGCTGATCACGGATTATAATACGGCGGGCTGGGATTAACAGGTAGCTAGCTAGGTAATAGCCACTGTGTCAACCTTTCACACGTTAACGACGAGAATTCTGCACCTGCATCACATTTCCGAATGTCCTCACAGAGAAAACAGGGTACATCCATGAGTGAATCGATCATCACGCGTCGGATGGTGGCGTAGATGCGATGCGTCCACCGACTATTGAAGAGCTCACGTTCGCGGGTAATCAATTGCTGTGCTACGCGCGCGCGTACGAGCCAGAGGCACAGAATTCGTCAACGAACGGAAACAGCATCCTCAGAAATATGGACGATATATGCGTCTTCAAGATGGCACCGGTATCGGATTTCGCATGATTGGTAAATATCAAGGCTTTAGTTTAGCAGAATATGATACTGACGAACAAATGCAAAATACTGTCGCTCGCGCGTTTGCCAGAGGAGTATTGGATGAGTTACTAGTCGTGTACGGGCAGGGACTTACCGCACACGGTTCCAGGGAGCTTCATCCCTAGGAGCCCTAGGATCGTTGGCGCCAGGTCTCTCTGCCTGGGGAGTATGCTGGCCTCCTCTTCTCCGATGGGCACTTTGCTTGATAGGTCGAGAGGATTCCCCACTGAGCCCAGGTGCTCGACTCCAGGGCCGCTCAGGATCATCATGATGTTCGCGTCAGAGTTGTAGGGGGAACCGTGCTGGTTCATGAGGTCATCCATGTGGGCTCGCTGCTCGTGGCCTGCCACGAAGTATCCTCCATACTCGGGCAGGAGGATTATGTCGGGCCCGTGGTCGCAGACCACGTTTTTAATGAACCAGGGTGCCTCGGGGTCGCGTTTGTGCCATACCTCGCGGATGTTATCAATAGTGCTGAGAGCCTCGATGATGCTATCCACATCTCCCTTTTCGTTGGATTTCAGGTAGATGCCCCCGGTTCCCCCGACGACGATGTAGGCTATGTTCTCCTCGAGGTCTTGGCGCCCCATGGCTCTAAGTTCTCGGGGGATGTCCACCCTGCACCTGATCTTGGTCATGGCGTGGTCAGCGGTTATAGCGATGAGAGTCTCCTCCTCCATCCCCGTCTCCCTGAGCCCAGCGACGAGGCGACCGATGTGGTTGTCCACAACCCAGGCCGAGTCCTCCATCTGGGGGGAGTCTAGGGGTTGATAGTGGCCCACGATATTGGTGGAGACTAGGCCGACGCACATGACATCCGGTCTCTGATGTTTCATCAATTTGAGAGCGGCGTCCGCGATAAAGTCATCGATGCGGGGGGTCTTCGCCGCGTCGATCCCCGGAAAGCTGAACCCGTCTCCCACCCAATCCACGTATCGCGGGAGGCTCAGGTCCTTCACGTATTCCGGGACCTCGTGCTCCAGCCGCTCGGACAGGAGATACTTTTCTTCTGTAACTCCCGCCCCCGTGAACACCCTGTCGTCCGAGGCGCCAGGGCGCTCCCGATACGAGTAGAGAATGGTGTCCGGACTGTGGCCGGCCAAGAGGACCGCGGGCCTGTCCTTGGATGAAAGGGATGAGATAACGGCCCCCGGGTGGGCGTCCTTCACGACGTCCCCGAAGGTGGGGGCCTTGAGACCAACAGCTCTCCCGTACTCGTCAACGCTGTACACCGACTCTCCGGTTTCAGAGTCGTACCACTCGTGGCTGGCTATGATGCCGTGGACGCCTATGTCCGCTCCAGTGGAGATGGTGGCCATCCCCGAGGCGGTCTCGATGAAACTGTGGCCGGCCACTGCGTTCCTGAAGCTTACCCCTCTCTGGATCAGCTCCTTGGTGTGGGGCATGTCATACT
>JAOZHK010000263.1 GCA_026014905.1 Candidatus Bathyarchaeota archaeon | reverse complement strand
CATTGAACAATCTACTCCTTTATTCAGTTTATCAAAGTATGAGGTTTAGCTCTACAAATCAATTATGGACTTGAAATCTGAATTTTAAAACCTTTCACAAACATCAAGAATCCTCAATTTGCATGTAAATCGCGTAAATAACTGTGACTATTGATATGGGAACAATCCAATGGAAAAGAAATTAACATAAATATGTTAATCAATACGATGATAAATGTCATATAAATGTTAAAATTGGGATTGGAATGAATAGCGCATTGTCTGGAATTTAACACGAAACTATATATTCTAAATCTGTATTTCAAATAGTGCGGATAAGGGAACTAGTGTAAAATCGAAAACCAATGAGACGAAAGTTTCAAAGGCAAGTAGAAAGTCCTGTGGAAAGAAATTCACGCATCCGAAAGGGTACACGAAAATCACCACGAAAACACGATTCCGAACCGAAGCAGACACGAAAACTGGAGCGAAGACGAAAGTCAACGTAAAAGAAAGAGTGAACGCGGAAGAAAAGGAAAAGAAGCGGGACTGGGACTCCCAAGGCTCTTATCCGCTTTTTATTTTCGAATCCCTAACATCGACTACTTGACTGTCTACAGAGCCTATTTTACGTGCGCGCGTTGTGGAAGGGTAGTTAATCGAAATTTGATCATGGTTGGTTTAAAGCCATACTTTTTCCAGGCATTAATCGCGTGCGCGTGTTACGTGAATTTCAAGCCTAGTGTTTCAAGGTACTCCATGGCTTCGTTGCGTTGATTCAAAAAGCGTGGGGTAGGCTGTTGGCGGGTATAATCATAAGCGAGTTGATGGGAATGGAAGAAGCGGTGGGGGTCTGAGTAGATGAGCATCCGTCGGTCGCGACTTGCATCGTATCCTGCTAATTGATTTGTTCGAAGTTGGTGTAGTACATACTCGACCTGCTTAAGTGTAATGTGTCCGCGAAGAGTGGCATCGGATACATCAATCACCCATTGAACAATCGATGGGGATGGCGTCCATAAACATCGGAGATGTTGCCCCAAGACTGTACCCTCGATACTCGACAACGCGGTGGCTAAGAGGGTTTCACGGGTGGTGGGGTCATCCTGGGTCGTGGAGCGGGTACCCGCATCAATACTAGTAATGGTGTGTTTGTGGCGACGTAGGGCTTGCTGAACGGCAAAGCCACACCATGTTTTCTGTGCTAGTTCCGTTGTCGGTCCTGCTTGTCCGGTTCGAATAGTGGGTGAATATGGTGCATGACGCATCAGTCCTACTCCGCTTGCATATTGGATTGCATCATGATAGACCATCCATGCGACAATATTGCGTACGACGCTTTCAATCATCGCTCCTTCCCAGCCGCCGGCAAATCCTCCAACCGTGCCCCCTGTTCCACCGTTTTGGCGAAAACACCCATATTCCTCATAATATAAGGCGGCAGCGATGAGATCGGTCTCCACCTTTAAATCTGGTAATACTGATAGCAACAATCCATCGCTCCATCGCAGCCCTCGCTGTTCGTCCTTGGGGGCGATAAATGCGGCTGCAGTGGTGAGAATCGGGTAATAACATAACGCTAATCCTGCACGTCCCGCAAGCTGGAGTCCAAGACGGGCGCGTTCAATCGCTTTCCGTGCAGCATACACGATCATAGGGGTCCCATGGACTTCTCGTCCCATTACTTGGTGATAATTAAATCCTTCGAGGCAATCAACACGTGGGATTCGCACAAGTTCCTTGATCACATCCTCGAGGGGCATCAACGCTTCATTCCAGGCACTATGCCCTCCAGCAATAATATTCGGGAGTCGACGATCGTCAATCTCTCGTTGAGTCAGAGTCCGCTGATCATGACCCTGTCCAACCCTTATTGCAGAAGGCGCTTCTCGACATGCCGCCCAAACCTCTTCTTCTGTGAAATTAATTTGTCGCTTCGTGGACACACAATATACGCCCATCTGACACAGATACGTCACAGCAGCATCAAACAAGCGGTCAGCATAGCTGTTATCCACTTCATAAACCTGCTCTATATCTTTCACAGCCAATTGATACGTCTGCACAAGCTCCTGCATCATCCGAAACATCCCTAAATTCCAGTTTTTTTCTGCCATTTTCGAACCGGTATATGCACGCTCCGCAATCTCTAAAAGACTAATCACGACTCCTTTCCCCCTTCATCAAGATACGAGTTAGCTTATGCCACATCCTCTTATAGTATTAACGAGGGATACGAGAAGAAATGCATAAGCGAGCGATAAAAGCTTTAAACGTGAAATTCACTTCAAGGACATAAATTTGACTTAAGGAGGCCAGTTAACTGGTGAATATTCCAGAAGCGTGGGATAAGGAACATGACATAGTAATTATCGGGACAGGTTATGCAGGGTTAACAGCAGCAATCGAAGCTCACGATACAGGAGCATCAACACTACTGATTGAGAAGATGGCTCTCGTAGGCGGAAACTCGATTCGATCAGGAGGCGGTGCCAATGCTGTCGATCCGCAACGTCAACTCGTACAAGGCATCACGGATTCAACTGATTTCCATTACACGCAGACCTTGAAGGAAGGAGAAGGTCTTGGCGATCCGGAAAAAATCCGTTATGTGGTAGACAACGCTTTGGAGATGTGTGTTGAGTGGCTGGAGCACCTTGGCGTGGAATGGCCTCGACACGTGGTTCGAGGATATGGAGCGCTCTGGGAGCGAACACATGTGCCCGCGAAATACCAGAAATATCGTCGAGGAGCAGCGATTCTGTACGCGATTTTGGATGCAGTAAAAGCGCGAGGTATCACGATCTGTCTGAGCCATACTGTCACCAAGATTCTGAGAGAACATCTTCTGGAAGGTGAAGTTGTAGGGGTCGAGGTAGATGTTGCTGGAAGACATAGCTATTTCAAAGCGCGGAACGCTGTGATCCTTGCGAGCGGTGGGTTTGGTGCAGATCTGGGCATGGTTATCGACCATGATCCCCGCTTGATGGATACGCCGACTACCTGCCATTCAGGGTCTACGGGGGAGTGTCTTAAGATGGCACAGGATATCGGTGCAGATGTTGTTGGTATGGATTATATTCAATGTGTGCCGACAATTGCTCGATCTCCCTACCAAGGGCGATTCTTCATCATCAGCAGCGAGGAGACGCGGGAGAGAGGGACCCCATATCACATATTCGTGAATAACATGGGCTACCGATTTGTTCGTGAAGATGGGCGTCGCGATGAAATCACTTTTGCGGCTATGGCTCAACCATCCTTTGAGCCACTACCCACGATTACGGCCAACAGTATCCCCAAGCTGGAAACCCAACTTAGCATTCCACAAGATCATCTAATATTAACAATGGAGAAATATGCGTCTTATTGCAAGAATGGACGTGACTCTGACTTCCACAAACATCAGAGTACCTTGATCCCTTGCAATACCCCCCCATTCAAAGCGCAATCGCTGACTCCAGGTCGCCATCACACAATGGGCGGTCTGAAAATACGAGGAATAACGGGGCGAGTCGTGGATCGATGGGGCGAGATAATTCCACATTTATATGCCGCAGGAGAAGTGACTGGCGGTATCCACGGTGCTAACCGATTGGGTTTCAACGCTATCCCGGAAAGCATCGTCTTTGGTCGGACTGTTGGCAAATTCGCAGCTCAACAAAAGGTGTAAGCAAGTATACTCGATCGATACATTAAATAGCTGAAAGCGAAGAATGCATAACAACATAATCACATTATCATGTAGTAAATGTGGTGAAGCTAAATGACAGACATATCTTTGAGGGTGAATGAGCATTTTGGCGATAACCTGTTAAAACTGAACTTCCCCGACAGCTGGAGTATCGAGGAGGTGAAAATGATAGCGCAAGACACGCTACCGTTATCAGATGATCAGGTTCGAGACGCCTTTGCACATCCTATTGGAACGCCTTCCATTAAAGAGTTGGCGAAAGGCAAGCGCGGAAGGATTGTGGTTACATGTGATGACCTCTCGCGGCCGACCCCCGCTCAAAGGGTGTTTCCCTTTATCATGCAGGAATTGCATGACGCAGGTATCGCTGACAATCAGATATTCATCCTTGGCTCTTTTGGTTGTCACCATCCGATGAACCATGATGCCTTCATTCGAAAAGTCGGGCGAGAAATGGTGGCTAAATACGATTGCGTCAATCATAACCCGTTCTGTAACTTCAAAAGCTTTGGTCGAACCAGTCGAGGCACACCACTTCTTGTTAATGAAGAGTTTGCTACCGCGGATCTTCGAATTACGGTTTCTGGAATCAAGAAGCATCGGTGGGCTGCCGCAGGTGGAGGAGGAAAAGCGATCATCCCCGGCGTCGCGTCAGAAGATACCATACTGTGGAACCATAGTATCACCCAGAGCCGGGAAGGACGAGCGATCTGGCGAGTCAAAGATAACCCCGAACGGAGTGACATGCAGGAAGCAGCGCGAATGGCACAACTCGATATGTCAATTAACTGTAATTATAATGGCAAGAGAGAACTGATTGGCCTCCATGCCGGGGATTCCGATGACGCGTGGATTCAAGCGGTTCGACTGGGCTACAAGATGCACTCCGCGCCTTCCCTCACTAAGAAAGCCGACATCGTCATTGTGAACGCCTATCCGCAAGCGGATCAAGGCATAGATTGGTCGGGTGCCCAAGAATCATTGAGAGAGGGCGGAACAGCTATCGCCATTCATCACTTCACATTGGGGCGCGCCCATCTTCACTATAGAGGGGAACGGATGAGGAGTCAGTGGAGACGGTTACAAGGCTATCCTGGAAAACGGTGGCCCGTAAAGCAGGCGAACAATGTCATGGTATTTTCCGACAAGCTCTCACGAAGTCATATCCTTGACTATGATGATCGTGTTGAGTGGGCGACGAGTTGGGACGTCATCATCGACAAGCTCCAAACGTTACATGGGAACGACGCGAGAGTTGCGGTGTATCCCTGCGGGAAAATTCAGTTTAATCCAGACGACTATCCACTGATCATTTAATCTATACCTCGTTACGTGCGCGGGGATTAGCTTCGAGAGATATCGTTACCACAGGTAAGACATGTGCCGGCTGTCAAGGCAGCGCGTCCACAGGCACTACAGAATGTCTGATGACATTCAGGACACATGTACAAATGAGAGGACGAATCCAGTTGATTGCCACAGGATGCACAGTACGCCATACTATCACCGACGGAAACGATAGCGACGTTACAGTTTAAGGTTTTCTGATGATCCGTGCGCTAGTCTTCCCATCGGTACCGTTTCTTTTTGGTTTTCATTGTCTCTAATTCGCATGTATAACATATTCCATTATGGCAACAAATGGGCGCTCCGCAGTGGGGGCATTCCCATTTTTTCTTCTCAGATTCCAGGAATTGAGGTAATCCATGTTTTTGGATGTATCGGAGATTATCAATCATGTTCATTCGATAACGTTCTGCATATCTTGTCGCGAGGCCGATGAGGGGTTTGCAGGGAAATGCGTTGCATTGATAGCAGAATTCAACGTGGTGTTTCAGGAGTGTTTTGCATTTTTTCTTAAGAAATGCGCACTTCTTGTCTCGCTCGCGGCAACCAATGCAGTATGGTAATTTCACTCCTTTTGCTTTTGCATCGTTTTGTAAGGCAAGATAGTTGCTGCAGAGATTGCAGTTCATTCCGCATGGTGCAATTAATTCTGCTTTCAAGTCATCACTAATTATCGTGTTCTCTGTATTTCATTTTTATGCTCCATCCTTGTGTCAGGGGACGTGTTGAACACTCAGCCGTCTGAAAATGAGAGGTATGATCGCAAGCAAGGGTGATAACCATGACCGTGAAGCCCTTTTTTTCGATACGAGCGAAGCCAGTTCTTAGTTGCTGTGAACCAGTCA
>JAOZHK010000031.1 GCA_026014905.1 Candidatus Bathyarchaeota archaeon | reverse complement strand
TGTTCTGTAAACATTCATTATTGAGAGAGCTAAATTCGCAGGTCAGATATTGTTTTGTTGGTAAAGATACGTCAAAATGTGTTTTCAAAAATTCTGCAACAGAGGAGATCGCTAAGTACGTGTTTCGTTTACAGTATCGTGGACTTCCGTGATCAGCTATAGATCGAAGACTCTCGGCAGTGATTAGGTTGCTAAGCCGCCACTCCTGTCGTGAGAGTGGACTCGCATCGGTAATCAGGCTGATGAAAATACCAGCACCAACCGCAGCTCCACAAGTACCGTAGTATCCACAGAATCCGCCCAGCACGTTGTCGGCTCTCTGTCGTGCTTTTAAGATTTTTGGCTTTTTCAAAGCGGGTTTATGAACTGTGTTGTAGTACGCAGCGAGCAATGCTGCGGGGATGAGAAAGTGATGTTCGGGGCCATGCATCATTATTCTTGAATCTCGCATTAATGTCAACACGATTTCAATTGGGTCTTGAAGAGCTGTAGACTGACAAAACGCTTCGATAACGTCATTCCCGTTTGCACTATGACAGGAATCACAAACATAATGACCTGATTCACATCGGACTTCGGTGAGAAATTTGTTATGGCAGTTGCTACATTCCGATAACAGGGGCTGGCTATAGATTAGCGGTTTTCCACAGATCATACAACCTGATTTATGAGTTTTCAATATTCTCATCCTGTCAGGTGATTCGGGATATACACGGTACTATAAATGAAATACATTATGTTTTTTGAGTGTGAATGATAAGATTCAGGTGTGTGTGGTATCATTAGATTGAGGGTAGTTGCAGTATAGTCCGCGCATTTTTTGGGGTCGCTATGTCTCTGCCATATTCATGAGCGATTCTCATAATGCGCTCCACGAATTGAGCGTTTCGCCTGACGAGTTCTCCTTTTTGATAGTAGATGTTGTCTTCCATGCCGACACGGATATGTCCTCCCATTACAAGTGCTAGCATAGAGAGTGGAAGATGAGCCCGACCAATACCTACGATCGACCATGTGGCTTTTTCAGGGATCATCTCTTGCATATGTATCAATGCTTTAGGAGTCGCGGGGCTTCCATAGGGGCTACCTAAAATGAATTGATAGTGAAGGGGCTCGTCTAAGAGTTCTTGTTGGCGCATTCGTAGACTTGTCCTAATCATGCCTACATCAAATATCTCAAGTTCAGGCTTTACTCCGTGCTCTTTCATTTGACGTGCTGCGATACGTAAAAACTCGGGGGAGTTTATGAACACGGATTGTCCCAGATTAATTGACCCCATGTCTAAGGATGCGAGTTCTGGACTGAGTTCAAGGACTTGTAAACGTTGGGTAAGTGGTAGATTGAGACCAGGAATACCACTCGTTGTTAAGCAGAGTATTAAATCCGTCTTCTCTCTAAGTGGCTCGATTACTTGACGAAATAGCGTTAGATCCTGCGTGCCGAAACCTGTTTTCACGTTACGTACATGAATATGTACAATGGCTGCCCCTGCTTCCCAACACTCAAAAGCGGATTGGGTGATTTCCTCAGGAGTTATTGGAATAAACGGTGTCCTTTCTCGGGAGATTCGGCTTCCTGTGATTGCTGCTGTTATTATTAATTTATCCATTGATATCTCCTTTCCCTTTCGATGTTATTACTCTACGCGCGTGTATAGCTATTTCAGTGCTGAAGTAGATTGCCCATTAATTGACGGGCTAAGCTTATCATCTTCTCTTCAGTTTCGCGACATTCGCTGAGGATTTGGGTGCGGGGTTTTCCGACAGCTTTCAATTCGTCTGCGTAGAGCTCCGTCCAACGTGTTACATCCTTCAGATTCAATTCGAGATGAAAAAGGATCCCGTGAATCTGTTTCCATGAAACCGCTTGGATGAGACAGGGGTCACCGCTGATTAGGTGTTTTCCTCTAGGAGGAACAGTGAATTGATCGCTATGCCATTGGAAAACGGGGAATGATGGTGGAAATTTTTTGAATAGGGGGTCGGAGATCCCGTCTTGGGTTAGGTGTACAATGTAATTGCCTATCTCCTTGACAGGTGCGGATGTGACTTCGGCTCCAACGAGTTTCATCAGGAGTTGGGCACCGCAACATACTCCTAGGCATGGAACTTGGTGTTTAACGAGGTGCGCTAAATACTGCCATTCACTCTGTAGAAATGGGTGTCGATTGACATGATTTGCAGAAATTGGGGTAGGGCCTACTATGAAGATATCAAAATCCTCAATTTTTGGAAATTGTGTTATGTGTGTTGCTTTATATGCATGAAAAACTTGATGGCTGATGTGATAGTCTTTAAGGTACTGATCATATGCGCCTAGAGTTTCCATAGGATCGTTTTGGATGATTAATACTTTCGGTGTTCGCATTCGTACCTCACCGGTTCTTATCGCTTAACTATCCTTATCGTTCTTCAAGAGACTAGGATATGATGTTTGATGATAAACTCAGTAGATGATACTATTTTAAATTCAACTGTGAAACGCTAGTCGGTATCAAGATTTTCTGATGTTTGTGCCTAAACTATTTGTATTTAAATCCTTTAATAATTATATTATTTACGCGAGTATGTGGTAGAGGACGTCTAATGACATCAGAAGAGTCGACCATCGAAGTACTTCTAAAGGAACAACGAGTCTTTCCTCCTTCGAACGCTTTGGTAGAACAGAGCAATGTTAAACAATGGATGAATAAGCATTCGATCAAAACGTATGAAGAGTTGCTTGCGCGATCCCAAGATCTCGAATGGTTTTGGGGGGAGATGGCTCACGAATTCGTAGAGTGGTATAAGCCATACAGTAAGGTGTTAAAGTGGACTCCACCATGGGTGGAATGGTTTGTTGGTGCTAAATACAACATAGTTCACGATGCCTTAGATAAGCATGTTCTGAGTTGGCGAAGGAACAAAGTTGCATATATTTTCGAAGGTGAACAAGGCGATATTCGGAAATTAACCTATTGGGATCTCAATGTTCAAGTGAATCGATTAGCGAATGCGTTAAAGGATCTTGGCATTGGGAAAGGTGACAAAGTAGGAATCTATCTGCCGATGATTCCTGAACTTCCTATTACAATGCTAGCATGTGCAAAAATTGGAGCTATTCATAGTGTGGTTTTCAGTGGATTCAGTGCGCTAGCGTTCAGGGAACGCATCAATGATGCTGGGGCTCGATTGGTTG
>JAOZHK010000236.1 GCA_026014905.1 Candidatus Bathyarchaeota archaeon | reverse complement strand
TATAGAAAATGTTGTCGCGTCTGCCACACTCAAGCAGAACATTGATTTAAATTCAGTTGTTAAAGCCTTCCCTAATGTTGAATATCGACCAGAACAATTTCCAGGACTCGTTTTTCGCCTTAAAAAGCCAAAAACCGCTACGTTGATTTTTGGATCTGGCAAAATGGTCTGCACTGGCGCGAAATCAGAGAGACAAGCTAAGAAAGCAGTTCGAAAAGTCGTTCGAGAGTTAAAAAATAACGGTATCTTAATTGTCGGAAAACCCATTATCCAGGTACAAAACATCGTAGCCTCTGCAAGCCTTGGTGGTCGCATTGATCTTGAAAAATCTACCTACACTCTGGGGCGAACCATGTATGAACCGGAACAATTTCCAGGGCTGATCTACCGAATGGATACCCCCAAAGTAGTGATTCTCCTGTTTGCTAGTGGCAAACTTGTATGTACGGGCGCGAAGCGAGAAGATGAAGTATACGAATCTGTAATAAAGCTCCATGATAGACTTGAAATTGATGAATTAATCTATTATGAGTGACCACGGATTATCCTCAATAATTATCCTTTATTTTCTTATCTGCTCATGAATAGCAGTTACTTGATCTTTACTAATAACTTCCATATTCCCAAGAATATCCGCGATCTCTGATATTTTAGCACCTGAATGTAAGTTAATACCCGCTTTCGCGAGAGCTTTCTCGCCCCCTTCCTCTCTATCTATCAACACAAGAGCATCTTTAACAACTCCTCCTTCAGCTTTAATGAGGTCAATAGCTGATAACAAGCTTCCTCCACTTGTGATCAGGTCATCGATAGGGAGAACAGAGTCACCAGGATGTAAAATACCTTCAACTTTTCTTTGTCGTCCGTAAGTCTTGGCTTCTCTTCGTACATAGAGAAATGGTTTTGACAAGGAAAAAGCTACAATAGATGCAAAGGGGATACCCGCTGTGGGTATGCCCACTACTCGCTTGAAATTTGCTTCAAGAACCGATTTTTTCGCGATCGAGATGTAAATCTCTCCAACTTTTCGGAACGCACCAGGAAAACTAGGTATTATTCGCATATCAATATAATAGGAGCTTAATCGGCCCCCAGTTAACGTAAATGCGCCAAATTTAAGTGCGCCAATTCGCACGAGAATTTCACTTAACTCTTTCTTTAATTCCAGATCCGAGTTTTGATGAATGGCAGTTTCCTCCATAAGGTTATGAGCAAGTGTGTATAATCATCTCTGAGATTTCAACTTTACGACCGCGTTCTTTTCACAATGTTGTATCGATACACTATATCATGCGCGTGTATTGGTGAACTTCTGTGCTTACGCTAGCCTTAAATTCTGGGGGTTTTATGAAGGACGTATGGTTGAGGCGTGGCTTCCTTACGGGAAAACTGAGATCGCGGTACGTGTCCGTGATGAACATCTCTTGGGTATCCTTGAAGGTGAAGAGAAAGAAGGGGCTTCAGATCCCCATAGATTAGTCTTTGAGGCGATCGAAAAGCCACTGAATGGCGCGCGCACGTTAGACAATCTGATTACACAAGATCAGAGCGTTGCAATAGTCGTTGATGATAAAACCCGCCCTGCGCCCACTAAGCTTCTCCTCACTAGTTTAATACAGAAGCTGCAAAAGCTTGATGTTGATACTGAACAAATACACGTTGTTATTGGTACCGGAGCTCATTCTATGACTCCGGATGATGCTCGAATACTGATAGGAGAGGAATTATTTAATACAGTACATGTCCACATTCATGATAGTCACGCCAATGATCATATTCCGGTAGGAAAAACGAGTTTTGGCACTAAAGTAGCGGTAAATAAAGCCTTTATGGATGCTGACGTTCGGATTCTAACAGGAGATATCGGCTTTCACTATTTTGCTGGTTATGGCGGTGGAAGAAAAAGTCTCTTACCAGCAATTGTCGGACATGAGACAATCCAACATAATCATTCTCTCTTAGTAGATCCCCGAGCAACAACAGGTCATCTAGATAGAAACCCAGTTCATGAAGACATGAATGAAGCCTTGGACTTAGTTAACATAGATTTTGCTCTCAACGTGGTTCAAAACTCATCTCATCAACTCGTTGAAGCCTTTGCGGGAGATGTGAGGCAGATTTTTCAAGAAGGTGTTAAAGTCATTGATGAGATGTACAAGGTCTCAGTTGACTCCCCCGCAGACATTGTCATAGTCAGCCCGGGAGGGTACCCATATGATATTGATTTATATCAAGCATACAAAGGTATCGACTCAGCTCTTAACGTCATTAAAAAAAATGGCGTCATCATTCTAGTTGCAGAGTGTCTCGAAGGGTACTCCAACCGAATGTTCTACGAGTGGATGCTACGATTTCGATCTTTCTCGCGAATCAAACGAGAAATTAAAAGAAATTTCGTTCTTGGCGGTCATAAAGCTTATTACTTCATGAATGCTCTAGAAAAAGCTAAGATAATTTTAGTATCGGTTATGCCTGACTACTATGCAACCGGGGTTTTCAAGCTGCGAACATCAAAAACCGCAAATGCGGCTCTTCGATCAGCGTTACGTATCGTTGGACGAGATCGGAATATTTACATTATTCCTCATGGGGCTACGACGCTACCAATTATTCCATAATGAGGTGTCTCTTTTTGTCGTTGTCAGAGGAATATGACGTTCGTCCTTTTCGCACTCAAGATCTCAATGCGGTTGTACAGATCAACGTGACCTGTCTTCCCGAAAATTATAATCATTCGTTCTACCTAACTTTGTATTATCGTTTTCCAAAGACTTTCATTGTAGCCACCAGTGAACAGAATGTCGTTGGCTATATCATGTGTCGAATGGAACTCGGATTCTCAGAGATTCACCGTTTCAACCTTGTCAAAAAAGGACACATTGTATCTGTAGCAATCTTACCAGAATATCGACGGAGGGGGTTAGGTAACGCAATTCTCACAAAAGCTTTGGATGGCATGCGCGACTATAATGTAAAAGAAGGCTATCTCGAGGTACGGACCAGCAATAAACCCGCGATTGACCTATACGCGAAATTAGGGTTCTCAATTTCTAAAACATCGAAACACTATTATAAAGATGGTGAAGACGCGTACATTATGGTGAAGGAAATTCACTAAGCTGGTGGCTGTACACGAGTTTGTCGAATTTTCTGAGTAATGTAGATTATGGTTATGATTAGGGTTGGGACGTAGAAAATACAGATCTCAAAGACATAATCAAATACTTGGAATATCATTCTCTGAATTATGATAACAATAAGTGATGTAACGATCATTATGGTGGTGGCAATTGTCCACGTCGCCGACTCGTTAAGGTCTTCTGGTTGTGTCAACATTGCTTCTTACATCAACCATTGGATAGGAATATCTTGATAGGTGCCATCAGGCAGTCTTCGTCGAATGGAAATAGGTAAGATCCCGGATTCCAGCTCTTGGATTGCGATCTCGACGGGATCAATTAAACTTGCTTGCAACTCGATAAGTATCGGGGCTCCCATCGAAATTTGTAATGCTCGTGCCCCAACAATTCTCGCCCTCTCAAAGCGAGTTAACTTGGGAGGACCAATAAGAATTCGTGGATCCGGTTCTTTAATCGTTGACACGTTCTCTGAACATCCTTTTCTTAGAAATCAAGATAGAATAAAATTAAAATAAATTAACAGTTGAAAGACAGTTTTAATAATTCCATATAAATATTGTTCCAATAATAGACACACGTACTTGAGGAATGAATGTGTATTCCAGACGAATAGCGATTAATCGCCCTATACTTGGAAACGAAGAACTTCGTGCAATGGCGCAGGTATTGCGAAGTGGTTTTCTGACAGAGAAACGTGGGAGTGGACCTAATGTAACTCGTTTTGAAGCTGCTTTTGCAAAGTATGTGGGTACAAAATTCGCCATCGCAGTTAACAATGGGACGTCCGCGCTTCATGCAAGTCTTCTCGCAATTGGACTTAATCATGGTGATGAAGTTGTCGTTCCCAGTTTAACCTTTGTCGCGACAGCTGAAGTCGTGGCGCTAGCTGGTGCTCAACCCATCTTCGTGGATATCGATCCACTGACATATTGTATGGATCCCGAGGAAATCGAGAGTGCGATAACCGAGAGAACGAAAGCGATTATTCCGGTGCATTTGTACGGTCTTCCCGCTGATATGGATGCAATTATGAGTTTAGCGAAAGATTATGGCCTCATGGTGATTGAAGATGCTGCTCAAGCCCATGGTGCCGAGTATAAAAGCTGTAAAACTGGATCATTAGGCAATTTAGCTTGTTTCAGTTTTTATGGAAGTAAAAACATGACGACGGGTGAGGGAGGTATGATTACAACAAATCAACGGGATTTAGCTGAAAGTTTGAGTATCGTACGTAATCATGGAGAAGGCTCTTATTATCAATCCGTCACTTTAGGTCATAATTATCGTATGCCTGAACTTGAAGCTGCTCTTGGTTATGTCCAATTACAAAAGCTTCCTCAATTCCTCGACGCTCGACGGAAAAACGCTCAATATCTCCAGGAGGAGTTGTCCAATATCTCCCAGCTTCAGCTGCCTCTGGTTCCTGAAATGCATGATTCGGCGTGGTATGTCTATACAGTACGTATCACAGGAGCCAACGCTGCCAAAAGAAATAAGATTGTTAACCGCATTCGTGAACGTCGAATCGATGCTCAAGTCTATTATCCGCGACCAATTCATTTGATGACATTTTATCGAACACGTTATGGTTCGACTCGATTGCCGAGGACAGAGACTGCTGCACGACAAGTGATCTCACTTCCAGTCCATCCAGGTCTGACAGAAAGTGATCTGCATCGTATTGTGGTTGCTGTAAAAGCTGCAATGAAATAGGTGCTCGGTTGTCCACCTCAAGACATCGCATCGTCATTCGCACAACAGATCAATTCGAATACTTTGGAGAATTACGACGATTTCTGGCTCCACGCACGGTTGAGCGAATTCTACGAAACCTTCCAATGTCGGGGCGTGCATCAGCTCTTCCAGGAGGATTCTATCTATCCCTCCCAATTCGAATCGGTAGTGAAAAAGCGACGCAAACACTTACTCAGGGTGATATTGCGTATTGGCTCTTGGGAAATAGTCTTTGCTTCTTTTTCCAAGATGCACGTGCGTATAGTCCTATGAATATCGTGGGAAAAATTGTTAGTCCACTCGACGAGTTTAAACAAATACGAATGGGAACTCAGATCCAAGTGGATCGAGTCAAGCTAGATAATTGTAGCTAACTGTGTCAGTTTATCCAATGTATCGGTAAACTTTTAGATTATTGGTTGAGGCAACCAGACTCACGAGCCCTCTTTTCTCAAGGATGTGAAGCATATTCTTTGCTTTACTTAATCGAATATCGTATTTTGTGGCTATGGCATAGGGAGTTATCGCTTTCATCTTTTTGAGATCGTCGCTTGCAGCTTTCCCTTGTAAATCCGGTAAATCAATTCCTAAACGCTTTTTCTCGGGAATATCGCTTCGCCGTCGTCGCTGATCTCCTTGCATTTTTTGGTCCCTTAATTCTTGTTGTTTTTCCGCTTGTTTAAGAGACATCTTCTTTGCTCCGCCCATTTCATACACCTATTTTCATGAAGTTCAGAGTACAATAAAAGGTTACTGTTTACCGTTTTTATTGTCCGAGAGTGGCGTACCAAACTCCTGCTCGATCTGGGTACGATAAATGCTGTTCATAGCACAAAATGGGATAACTCGTCCGTCTGGAACAGCGTAATGAATGCCACAGCGTTCCAATCGCTCTAGATCGAAATTGTATGGATCTTGAAAATGCATCATACCGATCATGAGGATCCGCCGCATGAATTGCCCGAGCGCGCTGTATGAGCCTTCATTCAGAACAGCTTCCATCAATTGTTTGAGCATGCCGAATTTGACATGGCGGAGAGATGACGTAAGTAATCTTAGTTTGGCGCGTGTTTTTGCGCCTTTATCTGCAAGCTCGGTTACTTTTTTCATTGATTCTAAGAGTTGATCAACGTTAGCATATTGTGTAATGGGTACAAGTTTATCATCTTCGATGAAGAGGAATGTGGCCATTCCGCAATGTTCATGGACGGTAAAATCGACGTAATTTCGTCCTTTCAACGCTCCAACAGCTTGAGATACTGGGACAACGCATGGGATAGGATAAAAATCGCTTGTTTGAATTTGGTGATCGGTTTGGTCTTCTATGAGTTTAATGCATTTAGGTATGGTAATGCGCATCTGTCTTCGTTTCTCGTAGTTGATACGTCCAGTTATCGAGACGGGTTGAAAGTTAACACATCGTACGACGTCAAAGTTTTGAGCTGCGAATCGTATTATGTCTCCTAGTTGATGATCGTTAACGCCTTTAACTATGGTGGGTACGAGAACAACACTATCAATTTCGGCTTTTCGACAGTTTTCGATCGCCTGGAGTTTGGTGTCTAAGAGATCAAGTCCTCGAGCAGCTATATACGGTTCGCGAGTGACGCCATCAAACTGTAAATATATAGTACTCGCACCAGCATTAGCTAATTCTCGGCAATAGTCAACACTTTGGGCGAGACGGATACCATTTGTGTTGACTTCGATGTGTTCAAATCCCACTTCCTTCGCTAATCTTATAAGGTCTGGAAGATCTTCACGGACAGTTGGTTCGCCTCCACTAAATTGGAGCGCTGTTGCAGGTACAGGCTTAATGTCGCGAAGCTGCTGCAACATTGTAGCTATTTGCTCCCGTGTCGGCTCATAGACGACTCCGGATACCGCGGCATTAGCAAAACAAACAGGGCAACGTAAGTTACAGCGATTAGTAACATCAATGATGCCTAGGCATGTTTCAGTTTTATGGTGGGGACATAGACCACAATCGAAGGGGTGACCATGAGCCGTTGCGGTCATCGGGTTCTCAATGCCTGATCCCATAACTGTGAATTCTTGTGCCCGCTTGTATTCTGCTGCATCTTCCCAGTAGACGTCTTTATATAATCCATGTTCAGGGCACGTTTTCTCGATAAAGACTTCTCCGTTGCTTTCATAAATTCTGGCATCAATGACTTTGAAGCATTCTGGACAAATGCTTCTTGTCGTTTTCAGAGGCTTCACACGATACCACCACTTCGAGTTGGGATATTGAAAGTTAAGGCTATATAAAGGAATTTCCAAACTATCAAGGTGGTGAAAAGGGGGAAAGATTTGGCAACAAATATTAGTGCGAAAACGAAGCGAGCTTTGCATGATCTAGGGTTAACGAGTTATGAAAGTCGAGCGTATCAATACCTGATGCAGTCGGGTCCCAGTCCTGCAGCCCAGATTTGTAAAGCAACGGGTTTACCATACTCGAAAATTTATAACATTCTAACAAGTCTCGAGCAAAAAGGATGGGTCGAAATGGAGAGTGGACGACCAAAACGATACTATCCCAAGTCACCATCTGAAGCTCTCGAAGCAACACGACTTCGGTTAAATCATACTTTAGATGATAATATCGCCCAGATCTTAGGTGAACTCCAACCACTATATAACAAAAATGAAGTGCGGGAGACGCCCGATATCTGGATCATCCGAGGAGAGTTTAATATTCTTGCTCGAATTGGTGAAATGCTCAATGAGACTAAGAGAGAGCTAATGATTGCGGCTGCAAGATTGCCAGAAATGCTGTTTGATCTCTTCCTTCCTGAGCTAGATAGGTTAAATCGACTGAACGTATCCCTTAAGCTTATGGTGACTAGAGATACACGAGACGACGTCGTTGCCCAGCTTAAAAATTATGGAGATGTAAGTGTGAAAAATCAAATGTTTGGTAATGGCATCATTTCGGATAGTCGCAGTGTCATGTTGATTGTCGGAACCGACCCCGATCTGGTAGCAATCTGCTCCGACCATCTGGGGTTAGTGGGTTTATCCAAAGAGTACTTTGATTATATGTGGGCTGATACTCTGAGTGCAAGTGAGGGATCCAGGCTAAAAGAATAAGTATCGCGAAGAATACCATACTCGTAAAGGATAAATCGTGATTCTATGAAACTCGTGACGGTCAAACTTCCTGAAGCCCTCATTACTGGACTGGACGACTTGGTAAAATCTGGAATGTATCCAAGTAGAAGCGCGGCAATTCGCACTGCCGTACGGGATATGCTAAAAAGAGAATTATGGAGAACTGAGATTTAATTACCGCTCTCTTTTTCCCTGAATGTATTCTTCCACCCAGATTTTAGCTACATCATATGGCGCTTGAATCGGCGGGTGCTTGAACGCATAAGCAGATATACTTGTTAGAGGACCGCTGATTGCCCGGTCTAACGCGATCTTGGTGGCTCGGACGGCGTCAATTACAATACCTGCACTGTTCGGAGAATCTGTGACTTCAAGTTTGACATCAAGTCGAACGGGAGTATCACCAAAATATTTCCCTTTAATCCAAATATAACAGATTTTTTTGTTTTCGAGAAATTCAATATAGTCGCTAGGTCCAATTTTAATCGGAATTTTATAGGGAATGAGAGCTTGAACCGCGGAGGTTTTACTCTCTCTCTTGGAGATTAAACGTTCTTCTTCAACCATATTGAGAAAATCAGTATCGCCACCAATGTTTAATTGATAACTTTCCTCGAGTAGTGCGCCTCGATCAACCATCAGTTTGGCAAGAGTTTTATGGACAACCGTGGCTCCGACTTGACTCATAACATCATCACCTGCTACTGGGAGCTTTGCTTGTGTAAATTTAGCTTGCCAGGCGGGCGTTGATGCAATAAAGGAGGGGATACAATTAACGAATGCACAACCCGCTTTCAAAGCCTGTTCAGCGTACCATTGGGTTGCCTGTTCACTTCCAACAGGGAGATAGTTAATGACGAGATCAGCTTCTGCTTCGCGGAGTATCTCAGCTACATTTACCGGAGGATCCTCTGGATCAACTTTTACCACATCTTTCACAAATCTACCGATCCCATCCAACTGATTTCCTTTCATCACGCCAATGCCTAGTTGGGGAACTTGTTGGAATATTCTAGTGTTATTTGGCTCCGAATAGATGGCTTTGCCTAGATCGTTCCCGACTTTTCGAGAGTCAACGTCGAATGCTGCAACAAACTTCACAGTATTCACATGATATTCACCAAATCTAACATGAAGAAGACCTGGGACTAATTCATCATCTTGGGCGTTCTGGTAGTAATGAACACCTTGTATAAGTGCTGACGCACTATTTCCGACGCCTATGATGGCTACTCGAATATCGTCCATGTTAATCACTTTAAGACTATTTTATCATCATAAAATATGATTTCTATTTATTGGGAATTATCCCATATATTTGTTTATTGTTCGCTGGAATTCCTGAACTCGGTGTATAGGGTCCTGAGAGAACAGTATGCTTCTTCCAATGATGAAGTAATTAGCACCAGCGTGAGCTGCAGCTGCGATTCGTCCCCCCTGTGTTCCTATGCCTGGTGCAAAGATCGGTACGTCTTCCCCTAAAATGTGACTCACTTCCGCGATTTTTTCAGGAAATGTCGCCCCCACAACTGCACCATCTGCTTTCCACTTTCTCGCTTTTTCCGCGAAAATCTCGTACTGGAAGCGCACACTATTTGTTGACTCGTCAAAGACTTGCTGGCCATAGCCTTCCGTCGTGCTTTGGTGACTCATATACACTAGCAGGATTACTCCTCTTCCCAATTCTCTCATTAAGGAAAATACGGGTTGTAGTCCATCAACCCAGCCTACAAACGGATTGGCCGTGAGGGCATCAAACCCCGCTTGGGAGTATTGTCGAGTAATCACTTGATTGGTGTTCCCTATGTCGTTAACTTTACAATCCATAATCACTGGAAGATAAGCTTGATGTGCTGTTTGAATTAGCAGAGATATTTTTGGACCTAAACCTAAAGGTAGAATTAGGTGACGATTCATTTTAATGGCACACAGATATGGTGCAAGTGATTGTATGACGTGCAGGCTGTTCTGGAATAAGATATCAGGATCTGCTTCAACAGGATCTAGAGCTAACACAATTCGGGAATTATGTCGTTCAACAGATTGACGAATATAAGTTTGAAACTGGGATTCAGGCATATTCAATCACATGTTAAGGTAGGTTATTATGTGTTCTACTTTAAAAAACGCGATATTATTTATGATATCCTTTTAATGTTCTTAACAA
>JAOZHK010000228.1 GCA_026014905.1 Candidatus Bathyarchaeota archaeon | reverse complement strand
AACCCAAGGCTATCTACACTGTGAAGACGGTTTCCTGTCGGATATTCGCTGCGGCTTCTTTATGACGACTCATCAACCAACGGCACAGTTTGCAGAAGCCGAGTTCAAGAACCAGTATCGCATATTAAATATCTCCGGATTTTTCCTCACACTTCCAGGTGCTGCAGCCAAGGATACCCTCGTTCCGCATCTTCATCTTACTTGTCAGCATAGCGATCAAGGATCGCCGGGATCAATCTTGGGTGGACATCTTATGGATGCAGCTGCAGGACATATCAAAGGTAATATTGTGCCCCTCATGGGGATGACATTAACCCGCCAAACCAATCCTGCAACCGGAGTCATGCATATCCGATCAGCTTACCGGGATCAAACGCAGCGATCTGACGGCGACACAGCGGTCTTTGCCTTAGCGCCTGATGACGAGTTTCCGTCCGGATTGGTCGACGCCTTATCGGACTCCAATCTCACGGCGGGGCAACTCCGTTTTGCTGTGGGCACTCTATGGGACGCCACATTACTGAGTGATACAGGACAGCAGGTGCTGCATCCACAGGATGGTCTCGAAGTCACGTTCGCCACAGGGCAACCTGCGCAACGAAGCGCTACAGAGCCTTCTGGCGTGGTTGTTCGTCTCTTGGATCGATGTGGCCGATATACCGAAGGCATGCTTGTGCGCGGTCGCGTTAAAGATCTGGTCGAAGGCGTGGTAACAATCGTCTAGCAAGCGATTTACTACAAGCCCACTTGTCGAGGGTTTCATTCTCAAAATGTGCTGGGAGTATTTTTTAAGGTCTTGGATAGGTATTAATATATTGATGGAGGATGTTTTTGACCTCAGATAATGACGACGTAACTCTGTTTCAAGTAATGAAGGATGCACTATACAGTGCTGTCCTAAGTGATGCCCTTGACCGCTTTCAGCAGTGTGGTCAAGCCTTGCGCGCCAATATTCGTCCTCTCTATCCAGAAGCTGTTGTCGTAGGTCGCGCTGTCACCGTTCAATCGATGGATGTTTTTGAAAGGAATGAAAATCCTTATGATCAGGAGATTAAAGCAGTTGAGTGCTTAACACCGGGAACAGTGCTTGTCGCGTCGACGAATCGCTCAACACGGACCTGTTTGTGGGGAGAATTACTCTCGACAGCCGCACAAATCCAAGGTGCGTATGGAGCCGTGATTGACGGATATGTTCGGGATGCACAACGCATCATAAAGATGCAGTTTCCTGTCTTTGCGACGGGATTAAAGCCTGTAGATTCTAATGGACGCAGTATCGTCGTTAGTTATCAATGTCCAGTGAACTGTGGAGATGTCATCGTGCGACCAGGAGACATCATTTTCGGCGATCTCGATGGAGTGATCGTCATTCCCCAAAATAAAGAACAACAAGTGATTACATGGGCACTCAACAAGGTTCACAGTGAAAACAAAACTCGAGAAGCTTTGCTCCAGGGACATTCATTGCGAGAAGTGTACGACGAGTACGGTGTATTGTAACACAAATGCAAGAACAGAACGTTATACGCGGGCACCGCACTGCTCAACGCCTCACCTGACTTATATATTAACGTGCAATAACATCAACTTACATCCATGCACGTGAGATGTTATGTATGAGAATCGCGATAGGTGGGATCTCCCATGAAACAAATACCTTTAATACAGTACCCACTGATCTTGAACAATTCCAAATAAATACTGGTAAAGAGATTCTTCAGAGTCTCAAGGACACTAACACCGTGATCGGGGGCTTCATTGACGCTGCTGAAGAATATCAGTTTGACCTTATCCCTACTATTTTTGCCAACGCACCACCTGTGACAGGATTGGTGACTCAACAGGCCTTCGAATACCTTGAAAATCAACTCATACAAACAATGCGCGAAACACAGGCCGACGGGATCCTCATCAATCTTCATGGAGCCATGGTCGCAGCGGAGTATGACGACCCAGAAGGCCATATTCTCAACCGGCTTCGAGCGGTTGTTGGTAACCAAGTCCCTATCGTATTGGTTTTTGACCTCCATGGCAACATCACGCAAGACTGGATAGACAATGCAAACGCGATCATTGGATATAAGACCGCACCCCACACCGACATGAGCATCCGAGGAATAGAAGGCGGAAAAGTGATGGCATCCATTCTTCGAGATAAGCTCCAACCCACTATGGCGATGGCGAAACCGGGAATTCTTATCGGGGGAGGCTTGATGACCGTGGTCGACACGCCCCTGGACGTCATCAAAGCTCCATTATTCTGGATTATGTCGCGCGCCAGAGAAATGGAGCAGACCCCCGACGTGATTAATGTTACCGTTACAGGAGGCTTTGGCCATGCTGATGTTCCTTCTGCAGGCATGGGCATCATTGTCACAACAAATAATGACCTAGAACTAGCATCTAAGCTGGCGAAAGAGCTCAGCGATCTCGCTTGGCAGCTGCGCCGTGGATTTCTCTGGGACCTGGTCACCACTCCAATCGATGATGCGATACGACGAGCCATCGATAGCGAGGAGAGCCCCGTGATCCTAGCTGACGAAGGTGATAACACAGCAGGCGGTGGACCCGGTGATGGAACCTTCCTGCTTCAATCGCTGAAGGACGCGAACTGGCCCAACGCCACGCTTTTCATTCGAGACGCGGAAGCGGTACAAGATGCGATACAGGCAGGCATTGGTCAGGAAGTTACACTTCTGGTGGGGGGGAAAATTGATAGGTTGCATGGCGAACCTGTTCTCTGTAATGGTCGAGTACAACTGATCTCAGACGGACGATTCATCAGCGCGAATCGAACACGTGTTGATATGGGTCATACTGTCGTCTTGGAATGCGGGGAAACCCATATCGTACTGACAGAGCAACCAACTAGCCAATACGAACCAGCATACTTTCGAAGTGTCGGCATTGAGCCGCGAGAGAAAAAGATCATCATCGTGCAATCGGCTCACCGCTTTCGCCACCATTTCCAAGTCACAGAGCAACTCACTGAACGCGTCATCGAGGTAGACACCCCTGGAATAACAAGCCCCAATCTCTCACGTTTCACGTTTAAGAAGATTCGTCGACCCATTTATCCATTAGATGACAGTTAGCAAACTCAACACGCGCGTATAGATGTATAACCTAGTTGTTCGAGTTACACTTGTCTTATATTTTTGGTTTGAATTCTTAAATCCCAGAGTGCGCTATATCTTAGTTAAGTGATTGCGCGATGGATAAATTCCAAGATGAGTTGAAACAATTTGTCTAGGACTGTGATGTTGATTTCTTTGGGGTGGCTGATCTCACCCCTGTTCAGCAATATATCTTAACTCAGAACGGCGAACATCTCGCCGCGTTTCCTCGAGCGATCGCCTTAGGTATTCGATTACCTAACGCAGTTGTGGATGAATTACATCGTCATGAAGACTTATCGGCGATTCTTCCGCGCGCGTATATAATTCTGTGAATAATAGTCTGGACAATGTTGCGCTTCAGGTCGCGCAGAAACTCCAGGCCTCGGGGTTCAAAGGATATCCAATACCTGCCTCTTTTCCTTTTGATCACACTGCCCTGACGGGCGCATTCTCACATAAACTCGCTGCACATCTCGCGGGTTTAGGATGGATCAGCACCAACCGTATGTTGATTACGCCCGAGTATGGGCCTCGCGTGCGCTGGGCAACCATTTTAACTGATGCACTATTCGAAGCGGGGTACACGATCGCCAGTCAATGTGGTAAGTGTCGAGTATGTGTCAACATCTGTCCTGTTAATGCGTATTCCGGTGCACCGTTTAATGCTTCAGAACCGGGAGAAGTGAGATTTGATGCAGGGAAATGCATGGAGTATTTTAAAAAGCGAGCGAAACGTGTAGGCGAGATGATCTGTGGTCTCTGTGTATACATCTGTCCTTATGGCAAACATCATGAATAAGGAAATCTCAAGACACGTGCGCTAGTGAGCTTTGTTACCTCCGATCTCAAAAATTTCTTCGTCCTCGACCTGTTTGATTAGTTTCTTGAGTGCCTTAGCGCTTTCTCGCTCCTGGCGTCGGGCAACGAATCCTTTTCCCTCGGTCATCGATTTTCCCCTTTCACATAATTATTAGTGTAAACGGTTCTTAATTTGACAAGTCATTTGCAGAGCTTTTATTCAGCGGTGTCCTTGATGAATCGCTTATAGGTGTCAATGTAATCTTTGACGGCGTCCTTTAAGCCTGATGGCGTCATTGGCTGCCAGCCTAACTCGGATTGTGCCCGTCTGGTGTCTATGCGGCGTCTGGAGACGCCTCCTTGTTTGATTGTTATCTGAGCGTCGGGTATGAGTTCTTTAACAATCTCCGCGACCTCTCGGTCAGAAGCCATGTAA
Organism: Candidatus Bathyarchaeota archaeon; assembly: GCA_026014905.1. Next base: position 276 of record JAOZHK010000228.1, on the reverse strand, counting down.
TCGCCGCCAAGGAAGAAGACTCGGTGAGTAAGGTTTTGTTCCTTGACATTGAGGGCTTGAACAACACCTTTCGCCAAATCTTGAGCGTACGTTTGCCCTCTTTTCACATCTCCTTGTTCAAGCACGGTCGGTAAGCCATCGACTGCATTCTCAATAATTAATCCTTCGGTTTGGATGGTCGTTCGTTTGGAACCGAATCCCCAGCATCGACTGAACCGCGTGTTGATCCAAGACACATTTTGTGTCTGCCAATAACACAAGCCAATGATCGTAGCA
>JAOZHK010000227.1 GCA_026014905.1 Candidatus Bathyarchaeota archaeon | reverse complement strand
CGGTTCCATCGACTCTTGAAATATCCGTTTCTAGGGCAACAATGCCTTGTAATCCATGATTGACGAGCATCCCACACACCCATGTGATCGATCTTATTATTATTATCGGTAGCTGGCGGCTCAAGGTAGAGTCCCAAAAACATTTCTCCTGAAGCTAAGCCTTAATAGGAAAATTGAGTAAGTCAGCTTACGAGTGAAATGAAATGGAGACATTAACTCGCTGTAGCTGGGTTCCGCTCAATAAACACCTTTATGTGAGATATCATGATGAGGAATGGGGTCTACCCGTTCATGAGGATCGCAAGTTATTTGAATTTTTACTCTTAGAGAGCACCCAAGCGGGTTTAAGCTGGTATCTGATCCTCAGAAAACGAGAGAATTTCAGGATGGCTTTTAATCAATTTGAGCCACAGAAAATCGCTTCGTACACTAACGACAAAATCGAGGAATTACTGCACAATAAAGGAATTATCCGAAACCGACGTAAAATTGAAGCCACAATTACAAACGCAAAGGTGTTTCTTCGCATTCAGAAAGAATTTGGGTCATTTGATATCTTTATCTGGAAGTTTGTCAATGGGAAACCAATTATCAATCATTGGGAGACTGAACAACAAATTCCCTCCAAAACCGCTCTCTCTACGATCATTAGCAAAGAATTACGGAACCGAGGATTCAAATTCGTAGGCGCAACAACGATTTATGCGTACATGCAGGCTATTGGAATGGTGAATGATCACCTTGTTCATTGTTTCAGACACACAGAAGTGCAGAGCCATCAACCTTCAAATTCATTAAATATATAACATCAAACTATGGGGCTCGTACCAGAGTACCGATATCACGCGCACGGGAGCATAATGCCCCGTGAAATGCCTGTGCGTAGTTATGTGAACAATAATACGCGTACTTGTGCAGTATGAAACTACGCGCGCGCCACGTATTATTATGATCCAAAAATCGTCACGCACAAAACATTATAGATTAAGCTTTCCTAAAGGCAGCACTCGGTGCAAGCGACGCAATATCCCTCGTACTCTCCCTCCCACCTCAAGCAAATCGTGCTCATCCGGTCTTTGTCGAATGTCTCCAAATCGACCCTCGGTATTATAGGATTCATCGGCTTCGGGGAAAAACCCGACCGATGCGATATAATCAACTACTCGAATACCTTCATGTTCAAAGTACTGTCCAATGTTCTTCAGCATCGGTACCGCCTCACTGTATCCTGTATGTCCACCACCAAACGTACAGAACGGTACAGCGGCGACACCCGGTATTTCCGGTGCGGAAGCCAAAATTTGAACTCCATCACGTCTCCTATTCTTACGTAAGAAAGAGAGAACAGGCGCTACGCGCGCGCGCGTAAAGTATCGTAAATACGTTGAGCAACTTTTTCCGTGTTACCATTCTTAGTCCAAAACAGGACAATTGCTTTTCCTTCAGGCATCGTTCATTCCTTCAATCAATAAGATTCATGCATACAATATTAAATTTTCATCTTTTTGATAAGAGTAGCTAGCAATTGAAGACGCGCGCGAACTGACGAAATAAGCTAACCATTGATGTATCCATGGCCAAATACGTTGACAAGACAACGGACTGAAGCTACGCCCGTATAGATACACATATATTTGAAATTTCAGGAGCACGACTTGATAACCGAGGAACGAAGATTTGGCTTTTAAAGTATGGGGAGGACGTCACCTCACTGCAGAAGAAATCGAGATTTTTCTTATCGAGACGAAGATTGCGCGATTCTGTTGTCTCAATGATAATGGCACAATCCACGCAACCCCTGTATGGTTTATCTATGCAAACAGAAAATTCGTCATCCTAACACCAGATCAAAGTCGTAAAGCCAAAAATGTCAAACGCAACAACAATGTCACGATTCTCATCGACACCGAAGAGCCCACTTAAGGCGTCGTAATCTACGGTACCGCCACACCCGAGACCAACTTCAAATTAGAACCAACGGTCATCTCCCTATGTGAAAAATACATGTCCAAAGAACACGCACACGAGCAATGGCGAAGCGTATGCCCCCCTACCACAAAGTGGATGAAAATAACTGTCACACCCATGAATATGACCTCATTCACCTACTAGTTAGCGAAAAAACTCAGCTAGCTATTGACGCTCGCGCGCATCCACTTCCCACATTCACTAGCTCTTTTTATCTAAGAAAACATATGTAGTATTGAGAACAGTTTGTCTGAACTCAGGAATGAAATCCGAGAATATTATAATCAGGATAAAGAACATCAGCGTCTCCAGTCGAGTCGAGGCCAGCTAGAACGGATTAGGACAGAGCAGATATTAGCGCGCGCTATCGAATGCGAACCTTCACTATTGGGAGCTAGCGCCCATTTATTAGCAATAGGTATCAAACCATAACTACATGCACACTTGATATAAATGAACGAAATAGATCACATCGGCTTTGTTTGTCCAGGGAAGCGTTCTAAAATATAGCCACCATCCACGACCAGTGCATGCCCGGTAACAAAAGTTGCAGCATCTGAACAGAGCCAGATGACGGCATCAGCGATGTGAGCTGGTGTTCCAACCAAACCATCCTCTTTCAACCGTGCCATCCAAGATATCATAGCATCGCCCCGACGATTCAAAGAAGTTTCCACCATGGGCGTCCAAATCCACCCCGGGCATACTACATTAACACGAATCCCAGCTTAACGATAGGCTTGAGCTGCAGATTTACTAAGTCCAATGACTCCATGTTTACTCGAGGCATAGACCGGTTGTGTACTGGCTGTAATGAGTCCTGCAAGTGATGAATTATTCACAATGACCCCTCCACCTTGCTTAATGAGCTGTGGAATTTCGTATTTCATGCACAGCCAAACACCTTTGAGGTTCACATCAATGATATGATCCCACTCTAACTCATCAACATCAGCAGCTAAATGAGTGGATGAAGGAACACCTGAATTATTAAATGCGTAATCTAATCGACCATAGGTTGCGATTGTCGCATCTACCATTGCTTGCACTTCTGAAGCCTTCGACACATCAGCCTGTAACAAGATGGCGTGTCCATCATGCGCCTCGATCAATTGCACTGTTTCATCTCCTCCAGCTCGATTCGAGTGATAAGTCAACGCGAGCTTTGCGCCCTCCCGCGCAAATGCAATAGCCGTAGCTCGTCCAATTCCGCTCGAACCCCCCGTTACCAAAGCAACTTTGCCATCAAACAAGCCCATACAATAACCTCAATACAATTATCTCATCACTACAACGATTACATTTCACTAAGATTTAAGA
>JAOZHK010000217.1 GCA_026014905.1 Candidatus Bathyarchaeota archaeon | reverse complement strand
TTTCTGGCACCTTCTACTTTGCTTTTCGTTGTCTTGTTTTTCAGTTACCGATTCTTCACATTCAGCAGTAACCCCGCCCAAGTATCGATCGTCTCTCGATTAATGCCTCCATCTCACCAAGGACTCGGTTACGCCCTCTCATTTCTTCCCGGTAGCATCGTGGGATCCATTATTCCAACGATTGCAGGTATACTGGCTGATCAGATGGGGCTCTCGGTCCTCTTCCCTATCGGTATTGCGATCATGGGAAGCGCTCTTGTACTATTGAAATTCGTTGTTAAGGAGTAGACGCGCGCACGTTGTGAATACCCTTTCAACTCCCAAATTTCCAACAATTTAAATATTATAATACGGAAAAAGTCTTGCGCGCGCAGTCTATTTGAAGCTGCTTAGGGAGATGGACGAGGATTTTTACAAAACGAGTCTAAGTTTGTTTGAAATTATAGAAGTTGATGTAGCATTGAAAGAAAAAAAGATTTATGAAAAGGTGTAACCGATTCTCAACAAAGCAGCCAAGAGATCGAAGAAATGAAGATCCAAGTTGGAGCTGTGCCATAATGAGTGATTTGAGACGAGTCTTTAGCTTTATGTCGCCGTACAAGAAAGAAGTAATATTTGCCGTGACATTTCTCAGTTTCGCGACGGTCACGGACCTCTCCATACCACGGTTAGTGCAGGTAATAATTGATCAAGGCATCGCTAACCAAGACATGGATACGATACTCAGGACTAGCTTACTCATGATGGCTGCAAGTATTCTAAGTGCAGCCTTATTGATTGCTAATACCCTCTATTCCGTCAAAGCGTCCCGGAGCTTAGAGGCTGACCTTCGAGAGGCCATCTTCAAGAAAATACAGACATTCAGCTTCGGTAACCTGGACGACCTGAAAACGGGGCAGCTCCTTACGAGGCTGACTAGCGACTTGAACCAGGTTCAATTGATCATTTCAATGAGCTTACGGATGTTCGTTCGAGCCCCTTTGATGTTCTTAGGTAGCTTTTGGATCATGTTCGCCACCAATCCCGGACTAGCCACAGTTATACTTGGTTTGTTGCCCTTCACCATTGTACTGGTTCTCTTCGTCGTACGAATTGTTAGACCCATTTTCACTCAAATTCAAGAACGTCTAGACCACTTAAATCAGGTGCTTCAGGAGAATCTTTCAGGGATCCGCGTGGTCAAAGCCTTTGTGAGGAGTGACTATGAGAACAGGCGGTTTGACACAGCCAATACCGAGCTGTACCATATCGCCTTGAAGATGACGCGGTACATCAGCACCTTCCATCCCATAATCATAGCGCTGTTGAACATGGGTACCGTTGCCATCATCTACTTTGGTGGCATCCAAGTCTTTGCGGGAACGACTTCAATCGGCCAGATTATAGCCTTCACTAACTATCTATTTCGTACGATGTTTCCCCTGCTCATGCTCTCTATGATGGCGGGGCAGATCGCTGCAGCCAGTGCATCTTCAACGCGTATCATGGAAGTACTCGACGCTGAGCCGGAAGTCAAAGATAAGCCTGATGCCATCATTCTGGACACTATCCAAGGAAGAGTGGAATTCAAGAACGTATCCTTCACCTACGGAGACGCCGGAGGTAGTCCAGCACTATCTGACATCAGCTTCACTGCAGAACCCGGTGAGAAAGTAGCCTTACTTGGACAAACAGGCTCTGGCAAGTCTAGCCTTATTCATCTCATTCCGAGGTTCTACGATGCCGTGAAGGGACAAGTAACCATCGACGGTGTCGATGTTAGGAACATCAAAATGAGCAGCCTCAGAAGCCACATCAGCATTAGCCCTCAAGAGGCGATATTGTTCAGTGGTACCATCAGAGACAATATACGGTACGGAGATCCGGATGCGCCCGATGAAGAAGTCATCAAGGCAGCTAAAACCACTCAAGCCCACGAGTTCATCAGATCGTTCCCCTGTGGATATGATACCATGGTTGGACAACGGGGAGTAAACTTAAGCGGCGGACAGAAGCAACGCCTCACTATAGCTCGCGCACTATTGGTGAAGCCTAAAATACTCATCCTTGACGATAGCACAAGCGCTGTGGACGTCGAAACGGAAGCCGAGATAGAGAACGCCCTCGACGCTTTGATGGATGACACTACCAGTTTCATCGTCGCGCAGCGAATCAGCACGATTCTCAAGGCAGACAAGATTCTGGTTTTGGACAACGGTCGGATTGCAGCAGAAGGCAACCACAACGAACTCATGGACACGAGCCCTATCTACCGTGAGATATATGATAGCCAGCTAGGTGATGAAGGTGTTGACGCATGAGCAAAGAGAGGCGACGTGGCAATAGAGAACGAGGCAGAGAGCAGCAGCCCCGGCCTCAAAGAATGATGGGCCGTGGGCCTCATGGAATGGGTGGAGCGCGTATCGAGAAGGCAAAGGACGTAAAGGGAACCCTGGGTAGACTCATCAGGTACCTAGGGGCTTACAAGATCCATCTCGTGGGCGTTACCATTCTGACGGTGTTAAGCTCCTTGCTATCCCTTGCAGGTCCGTACCTTATTGGAATAGCCATCGATAACGCCATATTGGTTGGTGATATGGGTGAACTAGTGCGAATCACTCTGCTCCTTGCTGGTATATACTTCTTCAGCGCCTTGGTGTCGATAGCTTCAGGCTGGGTCATGGCCATAATAAGTCAGAATAGCCTGAAGAAGCTCAGGAAAGAGCTATTCGAGCACATTCAGACGCTGAGCCTCAGCTTCTTCGATAAACGATCGGCCGGTGACCTCATGAGCAGGCTGACCAACGACATCGACACCATCGGAACAGCCATTTCCCAGAACATGACGCAGCTCATCAGCAGCTGCGTCACCATGGTTGGTATCGTTGTCATGATGTTCAGCCTCAATGTTTGGTTGGCGCTGGCGAGCCTCATAGTATTCCCATTCGTGGTGGTTGTAACGATAGCCGTCAGTAAAAGGACTAGATCCAGTTTCAGGGACCTCATGATGAACCGGGGTTTACTGAATAGTATTATGCAAGAGACCATCGCTGGACAGCGGGTCGTCATCGCCTTTGAGCAGCAGGAATCCGTGAATCGGAAGTTCACGTCAACCAATAACCTCGTGAAGGATGTCAGTATCAAGGCGAATACGTACTCCATGCTCATTATGCCTCTCATGGTCATATTCAACAACGCCAGCATCGCCATCGTGGCTGGTGTAGGCAGCTGGATGACTCTGCAGGGATTGGCAACAGTAGGCTTAATAGCTACTTTCCTCACGTATAGCCGACGATTTGCAGACCCCATCCGCCAATTTAGCAATATCTACAACAGCATCCAGTCAGCACTGGCCGGTGCTGAGCGGATTTTCGAGGTCATCGACACGATGCCAGAGCTTACAGACGCACTTGGTGCAATCGCCATGACTGACTTCGAGGGTGAAGTTGAATTTGAGGATGTGGACTTCGAATATGTACCCGGTGTTCCGGTTCTCAAAGATGTCAGCTTGAAGGCTGATCCAGGTCAGACCATCGCCCTTGTAGGCCCAACAGGCGCTGGGAAAACGACCATCGTGAATCTGTTGACGAGGTTCTATGACATCCAGGACGGCAGTATCAAGATAGATGGCCGTGACATTAGGAAAATTAGGAAAGACGATCTTAGGACTCGACTGGGCATCGTACTTCAGGACGTGTTCCTGTTCAGCGGTACAGTGATGGATAATATCAGGTATGGTAGGCTGGAAGCCTCGGATGAAGAGTGTATGCAAGCAGCCAAGTTTGCGAATGCTGACGGCTTCATACGGCGCCTCCCTCGAGGCTACGACACTGAACTGAGCGAGAGAGCGAGTAACCTGAGCCATGGGCAGAGGCAATTGATCAGTATCGCGAGGGCTCTCGTTGCCGACCCAGATATACTCGTCTTGGATGAGGCCACTAGTAGCGTCGACACACGCACGGAGATACAGATACAGGAGGCTTTTCAGAGGCTCATGCGGGGACGGACCAGCTTCATCATCGCTCACAGGCTAAGCACAATCCGCAGGGCCGATATGGTACTCGTCATCAACAATGGAGAGATTATCGAACGAGGAACTCACAGAGATCTCTTGGAGAAGAAGGGATTCTACCACAGGATTTACATGAGTCAGTTCAAGGGAACCAACGGGAGAGCGGACAACATACGGCTGACACCACCCGAAAGACCTACCCCTCAATTCCCCCCACAGAGCATGCCTGATATGTTCCTTGAACGAATAGTCCAAGTGGTCGAGATCTTTAAAAAGAAGGGTGCCGTCTCACCAGAGACGGCATTGCCACTCGACGACCTCGCACTGCCTCCTATGTTCAGTATGATGATGCAAGGTCCAATAGGTCAATTTGGTCTTTTCGGGGAGAACAACGGTAAATACTACCTCAATGAGGAACGATTTAAACAGATGCACTCCAAGAACTAGATCGATCACGTGAGCGATTTAATAAAGCTAGTTAGCTATTTCGACTGTCCCCTCATAGAGTTCTTGACCGACCAAGTACATCGAAAATGAAACGCTCGCGCTAGACTACTTATGCATGAAATTCTTTCCCGAATAATATTAGTTTCATTCCATTCGGACTCGTTACAAAGCCCTCTCTGCTAAAACCCATACTCTCATACAGCTGAATCGCTGGAACTAACCTTGGGTCAGTATCTAAATTAATTTTGTGTGCGCCTCTATCGATACATTGTTCAATAAATTGACATAGCAACGTCCTACCAATGCTTATTCGTCTATAAGCGGCTAACACGCCGAGAAAGCTAAGCCAGCCTACACGATTGTCCCTAATATTTCCCCAAGCTAAGCTAATGATTTTCTCGTCGTCCGTAGCTACGAGTAAAATATTGTTACGGTCATCCAATTTTCTCACAAGGTCGTGCTGAAATTCTTGCGTGGATGCTGTTTCTATCTCGTTTTCGACATATTCCTGCGGGAGAATTCCCTTGAAAGTTGAGAATACGGTTACGTAACAATTGATAAAAGCTTGAACGTCATCGTGGGAAATATTTCGTACGATCATTGAGCTACCTCATGTGTACGAGTCATTATTGTGATCTATGAGTTGTACGTGCGCGCGTAAATCGTTCTATGGAGATTGTGAGCTGTATTTTTCCCAGCTAACAATAGCGTTCAAGCTCTTTCGTTCCTTAGGCGCTGGCGTTTCGTTAGGTACTCCGAGCGGTACGACGGCGATAACCTTGAAATTATCAGGGATATTTAGTAGATCCTTAATCATTTCTTCTCTACCTGTTTGTCCCATCCAACACGTTCCGAGTCCGAGATTTGTCGCAGCCAGTACGATGTGTTCTAACGCTATTCCAAGATCGTTCAAACACCGACTTGGAGACGCTACTTGATCGGCTAAACCAACGATCATCACGGGAGCTTCCGCCGCCCATTCATTTTTAGCTAGTTTTTGAATGGTTTCCTTATTCTCGACGACTATAAAATGCCATGGCTGTCTATGGCCCGCTGAAGGTGCGATTCGGGCAGCTTCTAGTATTGTTAATATTTGTTCCTTCGGTACGGGGGTATCTTTGTATTTCCGGATGCTTCTTCTCTTTTCTACTACGTCTTTAAACTTCAATTCGTTCTCCCAGTGAGATATGGCTTCGAATTAAAATAAAAGTTGCGTACTCGCGCGCGCGAATGGGTTTGGAATTGGGATCAAAATTTAACTCTACAATAATTGGAAAATGAATAACAGAGTTTGAGATCTAAGGACTTCAAAGAAAAAGGGAAAGGTCACGTACCAAACGTGTGTACGCGCGCGCGTGTGCAGCATAATTATGCATACAAAGGCGGTGGTGTTAGGCCTAACCTCATATTCGTCCAGTATTTACGCATATCCTCCTCTCGTTGTCGTGGCCTGCTTATCACTTCGAGTAGCGTGGACCGCCCAGAATCTATAGACTTCTGAGCTCGCTTGATAGCGGGAATAATGTCGTCAGGGTTTTCAATTCGTTCACCATAGCCTCCAAGCGCATCAGCGACATCTGCATATTTCCCAGAGAGTGGCACTCCGCCACTAATGCTAGAGTTATTATTAACAATGGTTAGGATCGGTATTTTCTCCCGAATCGATGTCTCAAAGTCCATACCGTTATAACCAAATGCTCCATCACCAGTTACCTGGATGGCTAAACACTCTGGTCTGGCGAGTTTAGCGCCCATCGTCAAACCCAAAGAACTGCCAAGACCACTGTGGCCTCCCCATCCAAGGTAGCCTCTCGGCGTTATTGCCTCCCAAAAGGGACACAGCTGATCCCGTGAACTCCCAGGTTCATGGGTTATGATCGTATTCTTTACATCCACTGTGTGCAATAGATCCCAATATACCCTTAGGGAGTTGATTGGCACTTCATTGGATGTTAAAAGGGGCATCCACTCTTTCAGAAATTCAGTTTTGACGTTTTCGACCTCGTTTACCATTGTCGTGTTCTTTCGGCCATTAGTCGTTTGTTTTTTCGCTTCCTCGATTGCTTGTTTAAGAACAAGCTTTGCGTCACCAATGATGACGTGGTCGGAAACATGGTCCTTGTTAATGTAATATTCGTCCACGTCTACTTGAATTATAATCTTGCCAGACATATCAGCTCCTGCACCCCTTTGTAGGCTGGCCCCGATGCAGAATACAAGGTCAGCTTTATGATAGAAATGTGCAGCGTACTTTGGTCCAGTACGTCCTCCGTGGCCAACAGACAAGGGATGATTCTCTGGAAAAACACTTTTTCCCTTCATTGTGGTCATCACTGGCACTTGGAGGAGCTCAGCGAATTCACGGAGTTCGTCCCATGCCTCAGCATATAAGGTTCCCTCGCCAGCATAGATGAGGGGGCTTTTGGCATTTAATATTGCTCTGACCGCGACTGTCACATCGTGAGGATTACCCGGTGTCTTCCATCTCGAAATTGGGGTGTAACGAAACACCTCGTCGGGTAACTCTTCGTACATTACATCGTGAGGCGATACGAGAACAACCGGTGAAGGTCTTCCATTTCTCAGGTATGTAAACGCCCGTCTCATTAGTTCTGGAACTCGATAAGCAAAGTTGATCGTTTCAACCCATTTTGACACTTTCAGGTAAGTATGAATGGGATCGTAATCTTGAATTTGCCGTTGACCCACTCTATCCCGAATAGGTGCGCCTCCAAGGATCAACATTGGAACATTATCTGAGAAGGCTTGTGATATTCCAGAAAAAGCAACTCCAGCTGTTTGGCCTCCACCAACGACAGCTACGCCATTGGGTCTCCCATTTGTTACGCGGGTATATCCATCGGCTATGTTGACTACAATCCTCTCACTCCTTGGTTGTATCGTTCTAATTCCCGCATCAGCACAAGCTGCAATGAGATTACTCGCCGTTCCGCCATCTGGATAGCAAGTCACCCACTCTACGCCTTCAGCTTTGAGTATATTTGTTATCGCTGTTTGACCTTTCATTCAAAAAACATCCTGCTTACCCTTACGCGCTCGCTAGCTATAGTCTTATCCTCCAGCATATCAAAAATAATACACGCGCGCTACAAGGGCACGTATTTCGAAATCTATATTCTTACTATAGATGCGTAATAGATAATGGCTATTAAGAGTGAAAAGCGATGTTCTAGTTAGCCATCTTAGCGCTTACCGCTAACAACCAAGAACCCGTTCGATGACAATACATCACCAAGAAAGTAAACTAAAAAAATTTCGGAGTAAAAGCGAAGAAAATGAGAAAAAGATCAATGGGTATACTCTTCGTATTGTTATTGGTTTCTGCGGTGATTATTGGTGGCGTTTACGTGTTACTCACCCAAACTGATTTAGTCGATTATGACGAAACAGTAGCGATTTATGAGGACACTTATTCAAGCGCTGAAACAATCTCAATATACTATGACGTGTGTTTTCACAATGTAACATTCAACGTGGTGGATGATCCTGGCTTTATGATTTCAATTAATTGGAAACTTACAGTCCTTGTTGATGGAGCAAAAGGAAAAAACACCAATCTTCAAGTAGCACATAGTTCGAACGGCAAGCACGTGACCATTCAAATATTGAAAGAAAACCCCTCTGACATATGTGCACTCAAAGCCGGAGATGCAGAAGCAACTGTCAATGTGACCATTAATAGGGCCTATACCCTAGATATTGAGGCGCTGGCAGGACATGGCAATATCCATTTAGCTGCGAGCGATGCACGTTTCGACAATATCTACTTCCATCATGGCATCAATTGTCCAGGCGATAATAGAATTAACATATCGAATTCAGTGGTTTCTGAGGATCTAACTTGCCAAGTCACAACAGGTAATTTCTGGGTTAAACTTGAGAATGTAAATGTTGAAGGTACGTTGACATGTACGCCCCCAAGTAGTGGAACACTTTTAGAGTTATAAGTGTGCACATCCGTAGTAGTTAGCGGATGAAAAGTGGGGAACGGTGTTTGTGACCTCGAGGTTGAGTCATCGCTGGGCTAGCGATGCATATGTACCAATATACTTACGCGCATGTAATTGCTTTGTTCAAGTAGAGTCAGCTATTTATAGTTTAGCGCGCGCTATGATGACAGAAGATGCATGGAAGCTAACTAGTTCGCTCCTTCCGCTGCTTTACGTACCATCTCAATCACTTTCATGTTGGCAAGACCATTCTCTGCTGGATACATGAGCTTAGTGTCGTTGAGAATGCAGTGAGAAATGTGTTCAATTTGTAGCTGATAGTGATCAACTTGAGGGATTGTGTGCTCTTTCATCCCATCGCGTGTGTAGAGTTGCACCCGAGGAGCATGATCGCTAAGCGCTAAGGCCGTTGGTACCGAAATCGTGCCTTCAGTGCCAATCACCTGATATTGTTGAGTGCGGTGTAGCAGCATACTGCTTGTGAAGGATGCGTAACAGTTTTTGGGAAAGGTAAGAATGGCTAGCGTCGTCGCATCAACGCCATGGGATTCAATGAGGGTCCATTGGGCTTGTGCAGAGCAGGGTTCAGTATCAAAAAGATATCGCGAGACGTTAATGCAATAACATCCAATATCCATCAGTGCTCCGCCTGCGAGCGTTCTCTGCCAGCGGACATTATTAGATGGAGGGAGATAAAAGGTAAATCGAGACCTGATAGTATTGAGCTCACCGATGTCCCCTCCTTTGATTAATTCCTTGACCAGTGTATGCTGGGGATGATGCCGATACATAAAGGCCTCCATTAACAATACACCTGCTTTCTCGCAGACTCGTACAGCATGCTGCGCTTCCGTCACGTTGGACGTCAATGGTTTTTCACACAGCACATGTTTGCCTGCTTCCGCGGCCTTGATGATCCATTCCGCATGAAGCGAGTTGGGGAGCGAAATGTACACCGCATCAATATCCTCTGAAGCGAGTAATGCCTCATAACTCGCAAACGCTTTCTGTGCTCCGAACGTTTGAGCAGCTTGTTCTGCTCTCGTCAGATCTCGACTTGCAATACCGACTAATTGTGTGATTGGTGAAATCGTGATGCCTGGGGCTACACGGCGATTGATTCGAGCTGTACTGATGATACCCCATCGAACTTTCCGACTCATCGTTCTTCGTACGATACAATATCTTGGTCATTCTTGTACCTTTTCATCACATATACATGCTGGCTAGTTGAAAAAACGTGGTGTGAAGACTCTAGTGTTCTTCCACCATGCGCGTGCTATACTCTCAGGGGTGTAAATCACTGTGAATCGACACACTCAACCGTGACATCGAGTACAGCCGGAAGGTTTGATCTCACGGCGCGTTTCAATGCGGGTCAAATGTCCTCTGGTTTCTCGACTCGTTCGCCGTAAAGCCAAAGGCTTCGGCTAACCTTCCTAAGTTAACGTCGCGCGCGTGAAAATGCGTGTGCGTAAATATACTTAAATTCTAAATAATGTATATTCTGACGGCAGGAATTGCAATGGTGAATAAGTTAAGAGATCTGTTAAATCAGAACAAACCAACTATGGGAACCCATATGTCAAGTCCACTACCCCACCTCTGGGAGTTGGTCGGTAGTACAGGACAATTTGATTATATTGAGCACACAGCGCAGTATGGTCCTTGGGATCTCTATGATCTAGATAATATGTGCAGAGCAGCAGAACTGACAAACACCTCGACAATGATAAAGATCGACAGGAATCCGAAGGATTTTTTTGCTCAAAGAGCCATAGCAGGAGGATTTAACGGTATCCTATTTGCAGACATCATGACCGCTGAAGAAGCCAAGGACTGTGTTAAAGCCGTCAGACTTCCTCCAGTGGGTACGAACGGCTGGATAAACACTCGGGGTATTCGAAGAGGAGATTGGGTTGAAGTCACGGATAACATCGTCATCGCGATAATGCTGGAGAAAAAGACTCTAATGGACGAATTGGAAGACGTTCTCACGATAGATGGCGTCGATATGATTCAGTTTGGTCCAATGGATTACAGTCTCAGCCTTCGGACACCAGGTCAACCCTTCAACCGAGCAGATTTTCGTGAGAAGACGAACACTGACATGGATAAAGCCCATCAAATGGCTATTGATGCAGGCGTTCGTCCCAGAGTCGAGGTTAGTAATCCTGATCGATGGCAATACTACATAGACCGTGGGGTTCGCGATTTCTGCATCGGCTCTGATACTGGCATGATACGAAGTTGGTGTATGGAGTACGGTAAAAAGCTTCGCGAGGTTCTCGGTAGATAAAGAACGCGCGCGTCACGAGCAGTGCTTCCTCTCCTTACATGTCAAGGTATGCGAAGAGGACAACATTTACGCCTTCTTAGGTACGTAGTTGACTCCCATATTTCTTGCAATATATCCATAAGCTTGCTATCGCCGTTTACACGCACGCCCCAAACCCAAAAATGGTACAAGCCAGATCATACAGCGAATGTACCATCCATAACAATGCATTATTTATAGTAAGTATTACACTACGCAAGATCGTAATAACTAGTATAAACAATATAAATATTCACTAATATATACATATAATACCGAATTAGGTTGTGAAAAAATGGCGAAATGGCTAGTATGCTGGAGTGTAGATTGGTCAATTATGCCGCAAGATGCGGCGGATCGCATTAAGCGACAGATGATGATGTTGCAAATGGTGAAAGCAGACCTAGCATCGGGTACCATGACAGATTTTGGTATACGCAGTGGAGAATCAAGCGGATATGGGATTACAGGCGATCTGAGTGAAGTTGCACTCAATGCCTGGTTGTTGAAATGGTCACCATATGTCACCTTTGAAGCGAACCCTGTCGTCGATGCTAACCAACAACTCGAAGCGTTGCAGAATTTAGTTGAAATGATGAAGAAAAAGTAGCTAATCACTCACTTTTCCCTTTTTTTCTTGTACAGACGGTATCGCGCATGGCAATATACACGCGCGTTCTTAATAATGATGGGTACGGGCATAGTCTGCGCTTCCTGGCTTTTTCTGTTATTTGCTGTGATTTGAATAATCGTTTCGGATAGAGGAGCAATAGCTGAAGAAGGCTTCTGTCTTGAGAAGTATGGTGATGCTTATCGGGAATATCTGACTAGAACTCCTCGATGGATAGGATTACCGAAATCACGAAATGATTAGTAAAGACGCGCGGGTAGATTACTTCTTGCTAACTAATTCGATTAACGATACCAAGTCATCATGGAGTAATCGACGCCAGCCTTTACGAAAATGGAAATCCGCGTTGTCACTGATTAATCGAGTGGGACACCGATATTTACTCTCTGTTTCCCCGCTACCTCCACACTCTGGACAATATGGCGCATACTTCTGGGAGGCAGTACGAACGAGTTTCCCCTGTCCTTGACATCGAGGACAGGATGTAATTTGCTGCGCATACCCCACACAATCGGACATGGACTTTGGTACACTCCCACATGTTTTACAACATAAGATGTCGACGTATTTGAAAATGGTATTATACAATTCTTGATGGTTCAGTATTGACAAGATGTTTTTGGAAGTGGTGAAAAACTCTATATTTTTCTCGTGGAGTTGGTTCTCAGCCGATTCGGTAAACCTATGTCCAAAGATGATGACTTTATCAACTTCAGATTGTGTAAGAAGATGTTCGGTTTCTTTCACTGTATCAATACCTACGCCATCGTTTTGGTGGTCAGTCTGGGTGATAATATGCATTAAAATAGCCTCATCTGAGTCCTGAGATGATGCTTGGATATCGATGGTGGACGCAGTTTGGGAAATCTCTTCGATGTGATAGTCACGAAAGTCAATAAGTGTTTCAGCTTTCTGCAACAGTTCTCTATCTTTTTTCAAATCCGGAAGGGTTATTGATTCACTTAATTTTTTATTCACGTAATTAGTTCTCCTTACGAGATTGTAGACAATATCAGTTAGAATGTATTCATGATTCAAACTACACATTCCGACCGTAACATCGTATGACACGGTAAATCGTCGGACACTTTGATAGGAACAGCATCCTATCAGAAGAATACAGAGAAATACGCATCGACGAAATTATGGCGAATAGAATAATGTTCTTGCATCTTATAAACCTCATTCATACGAGTACGAAGCGCACGCGAACATGCTAAACTTCGAACTTACTACGAATTTCCTCGCTAAATATGTGTAAAAAAATCTGTTCAAAGCAGGAAAGTGACACTACGGTGTTATAAAATTGTATTCCAGCGTCAACAAGCATATCCAGAAGGTCCGCGCATTATAATAGATAAAATCGTTACCCATCGCGCGTAGTATATTTTACACACCTTTAAATATGATCTGAGATAAGTAATCACTCCACGTGTAATGTAAACCCATTAAGTTTGGATTAGAGAACGGTTAGTTCACATCCAACGGTCTTAATCATTGTCGGATTCTTTCTTTTTGTGGTCGGCATTATCGAAGTATCTGAGTATACTTAATTAAATGATATCTGAGGAACACTCAATGCCAACACATGGTTCATTAACCAAAGCCGGGAAAGTCCGGAACCAAACCCCACAAATCGCCTCAATCAAACGAAAAAAGCGGAGTCCCCAGCAACGCAACCGACGCAACTACCACCAAATGCTCGCCGATGACCGCTTTAATAATGGTCGCAACCGACGAGGAGGACGACGGAGGCGACGACGCTAATGCCTTCCGTCAACTGTGGCAACACACTTCTAGCAGATCGCTTCAAATGCCCCTATGATCCCAAGCATCTTCAATGCAAACGGATTGATTGGTGGATCTGCCGAGACTACCAAAACAATAACCAGTCTGAAGCAGTAGTCACCAACGAAACGGGTGCATCAAGTTGAAAATAGGCGATAAATATCAACTCGACTGTGGACACGAAGGTAAAGTGATCTGGATGAGTCCCAATGAACAATCCTTTGCTGTACAGGGCAAGAACCGGTCGTGTATTAGCTGCGGGAAAAAGACGTCAGGGGCTTGGACACCTACGGTCTATACCTTTCAACACGTTCCCTAACTTCAATCCATACGATCAACTGTCTACGCTAGTGAATGAGATGCGAGAGAAATAACTATGTCGACAGACTCAAATGTTGTGTACATTGGACGAAAACCTGTGATGAGTTATGTCTTGGCAATTCTGATGCACTTAAACAGACCGAACGCCAAAGATGTAGTGCTGAAAGCGCGGGGGCGATCCATAACAACCGCGGTCGATGTTGCAGAGATTACTCGCCGCCGATTCATGGAGAGATTATCCATCACGAATATTGAAATCGGGACCGAAGAACTTCCACAAGACGGAGGATCCACACGGGCGGTCTCAACTATTAACATTATGCTTCAACTTACGTAGACAAACCTGCTAATTTGATAAGAGAATAGGGGAGTAAAAATATATGTGTAGATTACGAACTGGGCAACAGAACTGTAAAAAGTGTCCCGCACGATTTAATCATTGCACTGATAAAAAAACGCGAAAGAAAAGTAAGAGATAAATCGTCTACTTTCTCCGAACCATGACACTCATGCGCGAAAATATCTTACTTGCTAACTTGCTTTACGTTGATGGCTCGCGGTCCTCTGTCGGTGTCACTGACATCGAATTCGACTTCATCCCCCATTTGCGGGTTGGAAATACCATCCATATCATTGATATGCACGAAGATATCATTGGATTGTCCTTCAACAGCAATGAAGCCGAAGCCACGATTATCGAACCAGCGGGCAATTGTTCCTTTCAATGAATATTACCTCTTTTATGTGATGTAGAAAACTGTCTGCGTATCGTACAACGCGAGAAATAGGCCGCAGAAAAGCGGAAAAACGCTAATTTCCTACGTTTGATTACATAAAACGCTGTATGCTTTCTTGTCGCTGCGATACTCGCAAGGTATTATTAAAGGTTATGCACTTCCCAAGTCATCCGGTAAAATAGCATTCGTGTGCTCACGTGTTTTTATGTAAACTCTGCTAGTCAACCCTTCACTTTTTCCAACTATGCTAGTAAGCAAATACTTAATAGTCTTCACTCGACCAATTATGTTGCTTGATAAAGGAAGCGCAAATATCTACTAACCGAATACTAACTACTCCACTTATCTTCGCGGATTCCTGACCTGTGTTTCTTTTTCATAATAGAGAGCGTGATACGATTATTGACTCGGAGCTTAGAAACATGGCATTGGGCTCCTCAACACTATTGTCCTGAATGCGGCAAAGATAAGTACATAACTGATCCTGATAAAGGGGAAACTGTATGTCGTCACTGTGGCTTCGTAGTACAAGAGAGATCGTTAAACCAAACCCCTGAATGGCGTGCATTCACGCTAACCGAGCAGCACACCCGTTCTCGAGTTGGCGCCCCTACATCATTATTACGCCACGATAAAGGGTTATCTACTACATTTCAGCCTTCGAAAGACAACATGGGAAAAGTTTTACCATGGACTCTACAGCAGAAAATGACGCGTCTCTGGAAATGGAATAATCGTGCTCGCATGCATTCCCGAGAACGCAACTTGGTACAAGCGATGAATGAGTTAACGCGTCTTGCGGATAAACTACACATTGCCCGTCCTATTGTGAATACGGCAGCACATCTTTATCGTCAAAACCTCGGTCATGTTCGTGGACGTTCCATTGAAGGGATGATGGCCGCTATTCTCTATCTCTCTTGTCGTCTCACCAAGACGCCGCTAAATTTAAAGGCACTGACTACCGCCAGTTCTCGATCACGGCGAGAGATCACTCGATGCTATCGATTTATTCAACGCGATAACAATTTCACGGTACCCATTGATGATCCGTCCCAATATATCCCGAGGATCGCGTCAAAAACGAAGCTCAGTCAACGTACACAGAATCAGGCGATGCGAGTTATTCTTCAAGCAAAGGCAAAACACGCGGTGGTTGGTAAGAGCCCACTCGGGATGGCAGCCGCAGCGCTCTATATCGCCGCGAAGACCACGGAAGAACCCGTTACACAACGAGAATTGGCCGCTGCAGCTGAGGTCACTGAAGTTACGGTACGTAATCGCTACAAGAACCTCATACAGATTATGGCCGGTTAGAACGCCACCGATATTTGCGCTCGCACCTAAAATCCTGTGTCCCGTTACGCGCTATTTTTTGCTATCGACACCTGCTAGCACGCACGTTTTAAAGAGATTCTTCAACGTCTTGAATCAAGGGTATTGCAAGTTCTGCGACCGTCACTCCCGTTCCCCAAGCTAAAAGAGCCGCTGCCTGAATCTCTTTCTTCGACACTCCAGCTTTAAAGGCTTCACTAACAAAGTGCCTAAGAGCAACAGGGTCACGAGTAACTGAGTAAATCCCAATCTTAACCAGATACATCGTTTTCTGATCTAAAACACCGTCAATATTGATTGCCTCTGAAAGTTTCATCCAAGCTTCTGCTACTTGTGGGGTTTCATCATTGAATATCTGCCAAACATTTTTTTCAGTCATATACAAAATCAAGAGGCTTCACATTCTTAGCTTTTCCTGCGGACGCACACGAGTTGTTAGTAGTCATCGTTCTCGTACGCGCGCGCGTACCAATTTGCTATTGAGAGTAAAAGTGTTGAGGAATCTGGATTTCGAGTCCTATATACGCCTTTAACGCGTTATGGATTGACGTTATGATGTCTCTATGTCGCCACGCCGGTTGTCCTTTCGCACTATCAAGAAGTCCGTGGATTAATCGAACAACTTCAAAATATCTTAACTTATGGGGCTCGAGAGGTTGCCTAGCTTGATACGCAGCAAGATAACGTTCAATGTAATTCGGGGATATCGCCCCGGGAATCAGAACTGGTGCGAGAATTGATCCAATAATTTTTGTTGATGCGACGTCATGTGCTGGATCCGAGATTTGAAAACTGCTCCAATCAAGAACGCCGCTTATCTTTCCATCGTGGATTAAGATATTGAGGGGATGAAAATCTCCGTGACATAAAGCCAGCTTAGCGATTGTTGGTTGATTTCGGCGTAACCATGTCAACCCCGGTTGAAGCCAAGCATGGTCTCCTTCAAGGATTTGCGTTTGAATCCACTTCAATCGTCCTTGAAACGTGAAACGTTCCTCCTCAAAACCATGGGTGGCGAGTGTCATCATGATGGGAACTGGGTCAACTGTATGGAGTTGGATCTGAGTTCGAGCTAAGAGTTCGGGGTGGTCGTCTCGTCGAGTTTCAATCATTGGGCGTCCTGACAAACATTCCATGATATTGAATTCACCTCCTAAAATCGAGGAATCTGAACAGGTTAGGAATACTTGAGGTGCAGGAATTCCGGCAGCAGCGGCAGCATTCTGAATGATGGACTCTCGCAAGGCGGTTCCGTGGCTCGCATAGTGTTTGAAGATCCGCACGATTAACATCTCTGGTATCTTCTTTGGAGGATTCTGGAGTTGTACTTTGAAGATTGAAGTTTCAAAACCTCCCAAAACAGTTATGGGCGGACTCGTGTACTGGAGGGATGGAAGCTTCCACTCGCGTTGAAGATATTGTAGCAAGGCGGCTCCAATTGAATTGTTCTCGGGACCAGTGTTTGTCACGTTGTAAACCCCTGAAGACTCATAAGTACGCGTGTGGATAAAAATTAAAGAATAAACATTATATGCCTTTCGAGTCACGCGTGATAATCCAAAATATTGGATAGTTGTCATCCCTCCAAAAAACTGGATACCCGATGACAACTGACTTCAGGAGATCCAGATGCATCATTACACACGCATACGTGCGCACGAATTGAATACATGAAAAAGATATATCCCGTATGATCAGTACAGCTTGCCCACAATAATGAGAAAAATTGCCACAATTCATACTATTCTAACAATATATCCTAGAAACTCATAACAAAGGTCTAATACTCTGTCACGCACACCAGTCAGCAACAATCATGGATTAACATCATGCAAAGGTTATTTATGATGAACATATTATTTGGGTTGAAATAAAATGAATTGTACCCATTGTGGAAAAGAAGTTACAACTGATGGTAACTTCTGTTCGAGTTGCGGTGCACCAATCGCTCGCACAATCTTGGATCGACAATCGGTTCGCTTTGAAATTAAGTATAGCCCCTCATACGCTTTATTAGAAGTTCAACTTCCTGAAAATGGACATATCATTGCCGAAGCGGGGGCTCTGACCTATATGAGCAGCAATATCGAAGTGGAAACAAGAACGCGAATGCGGGAATCCGGGATCTGGGGCACCATCAAGGTCTCATTATTAGGAGGCGAGACCTTATTTATCACCGATTACCAAGCCCGTGGGGGCCCCGGCAAAGCAGGATTTGTCTCCGCACCTTTAGGTGACATCACCCATTTAGACGTATCCCCCACAAAAGGGTACATCATCCAAAGCTCCGCATACATCGCCTCAACACCTGGCGTCAAATTGGATACGCAATGGCAGGGCTTCACGAAAGGCCTCTTCGGTCAAAATCTTTTCATGATTAAAACAGGCGGTGAAGGTGACATCTTCATCAACACGTTCGGTGCCATAGACAAGCATGAACTGAGCGTTGGCGAGAAGCTTATTGTCGATAACTATCACCTGGCAGCCCTGAGCGATACCTGTCGCTACGAGGTTCGCATGTTTGGAGGTTTGAAGTCAACTCTTCTCGGAGGAGAAGGTTTAATTACCGAGATCACAGGACCTGGAGAAGTGTATGTGCAGACAAAAAATGTCAAAGAATTTGTTGATTGGTTATGGCAATACATCGCACCAAAAGTACGACGTAGACGATGATAATAACCTCGAAAGTTTAATGAAAGCAGTAAACGTAATGGAGCTAGCGTAAATCAGAAGCTACCGTAAGCCCGTGGGATAGCAGAGTAGATGAGTTTTCAACGAAAGTATATTATCAGATTTGGTATCGGAGGCATTCTGATAGTCATTGGGCTTATTTTGCATTGGTGGTCGACGCAATTACTCTGGATTCTCGTTTATCCACCGCCATTTGCAAAACAGCTCCTTGAAATCCTGCCATACGTGTTCTGGATAATAGGTGTCGTACTCGTCATTTATAACTTGAGAAAAGTAATGATGTCGAAAGAAAATCCACATTAATGCCATAACACGTATAGCATAGGAATCAAGTTACATAGGAAGTATGCGAATAACAGATAAAGAATGGGTCGACGATTCACTTTCGTTCCAAACGATCGAGAACAATTGGACCGTTGATTTTTATCTTTAATGATTTTTATCTTGAAATCTGATTTTTTTTCCAGAGTCTTCACACCCCTCGGTACGAGTGCGGGTTACTTCACGCGATGACTAATTGTTATCGGATGATGAAGTATAGTCTTTTAGCACAAGAAGGGCGCAAAACATCATTGCTGTTTGATCATTTTTGCATTCAATTTAATGAAGGAAATAAGTGGCGTATTATCTGTTGATGGGTTAGAGTAGTACCCTTTTATCTAAAAACGCGATTTTTCATTATATAAGAAAACACATATGTGTGATTGGGTCGCTACAAATGAAATCCTAGCACGCGATTATCGATCAATTGATCGAGTTAATGATTGCGTTTCTGGTAAGCAATAATTGATATGAATTCATAGATGATGTTGGCTGCTAACAGAGCGGTGATTTGTGAAGGATCATAAGCCGGGAGGACTTCAACTAAATCAAAACCAATGAAATTCAAGTCTTTCACGCCTCGTACGATCTGTAGTGTTTCCCTACTCGTGAAGCCACCAATTTCAGGAGTACCTGTTCCAGGCGCATACGCTGGATCTACAAAGTCAATATCAAAAGTTAAAAACACTTTCGCATTTCCGATTCGGGTACGAATTGTATCTATAACCCTTACAACACCCATTTCATGCATTTCTTCTGCGGTCACAATTTCAAATCCTAATTGTCTGGGCGTGTTTAAATGATCAGGCGAGTAAATTGAGCCACGTAACCCCAGTTGAATAGACTTATTGGGAAGGATCAGATTTTCCTCAACGGCTCGTCGGAATGGAGTTCCATGGTTATGAGGTTTCCCAAAATACTGGTCTTCAGTATCACTATGCGAATCGAAATGAAGCAGGGCAACGGGTCCTTGTTTGCGTCTCACTGCGCGTAGTTCTGGCAGGGTTATTCCATGATCGCCTCCTAAAGAAATGGGGATTACTCCTGCATCGATGATTGGATCCAAGCTTTCTTCGATTTTGTTGTTGGTTGCCTCAATGTATCCCGGTACTACCGGGAGATCTCCATAATCGATGCCCTTGATGTATTCAAATGGACTTATGCCGAGTATTGGGTTATGATGCCGTAATAAGGCTGAAACATGGCGAATAGCCGCAGCGCCAGCTCGTTGTCCTGTCCTAAATGATGCACCAGCATCGGAGGGGATGCCAATGATTGCAAAGTCAACATCTTTTACAGTTGCGACATGGGGTAGACGCATGAATGTTTTAATTCCTGAGAATCTAGGTGAGACAAGGGGGTCAACAGGTCTGTATTGTTCTGTCATCGCATTCACGGATCCTGATGAAGCATAATGTTCTCATGGTATTCATGTTGGTCCGAACGCATATTAATACTATCCATCTGTATAATTACGCGCGCGCATTAGTATTGTTCATAGATCCACGATTTGCGAGAGGGGAAAAGCGTCTCGATCAAGAGTCTGCTTCTATCAGATGATGGAAAGATGTCTTTTCGTAGATATCGTATTTCCCGCCAGGTTCGATAACCTAAACAGAGTGCGGGAAAGAGATCTGAGTTGATGGAAAAAGTGTCCGTACATTCGCCTTCGCCTGATACTATTTTGGTTAGGCATCCCTTCACCCAATGAAGATCTACTGTACATGTGAAGAAATTTAAACGAAGAGCACCGGTCCAATGTTTGAATACACTATTTGTTAATCGTTTTTCCAGAATTGGCCTCATGTTAGTTAATAAGCGGATTGTGTCTGGGATTTTTATCTGCCATGCGTAACATTTTTCTTGGTGTGCCCCCATGGAAAGCGCAAATCTGCTTGCTGATGCATGATTGTGGAGATTGAATCGAATGTACGGTTTATTTCGTTTGAGAGCTAACGTTTTACAGAATACAAGCAATTCGTGAAAAGCATCGTACGTTATATTTTCACTTATTTCGCTGAGAATGAGTCCACTACCAAAGCCCTGTTTAGGAATTCGGCAATAAAATTTTTGAGACTTGTCTTGATGTTCCATAATCCAATATTCGGATCCGTATTCAGTATTGAGGCTCTCAGTTAGTAAATATGTCCAGTTGGCACTATCTCGAAATACAGATATTGATAGTGATTTACGATACGCTTGATCTTCGTGAATAAGATAGGGGATATCCTCAATGCAGGCTGGTCGGAATGAATAATCACTTGGTTCTTGTTTCGTTGTTAGTAAATGAAGAGGTATGTTGATGTGATTCTCTAGAGGAATGGCATAATAGTAACCGAATCGATGATAAAAACCAGGAATCCCCTGGACAACTGCTAGGTCAAATTTCTCTTCATCAAGGGTCTCATCGAATTCTTTGCTTAGGATTCTCATCAGTCCACGGCCTCGATGTTGTTGTTGTGTTCCAACAATACCCATTTCAGCAACATGTAGCTTCACTCCTTCCATTTCCCAAATCCACGGAATGAGAGCGAAGGCTGACACTATTTGTGCAGTTGGTGTCTCTTCAGCTAAAAACCAATACTTTCGTTTCATACGAGGTAGGTGATGAAACATGGTTTCTGCAAGCGCTCCTACGTCCTCAGGATGGAAAACTTCCGAAAATAGTGAGTGTAAGCGTTCAGCGTCATCGGATGATTCTGCACGCCGTGTATGATAATTATTCAATCATTACTCTCCCGATTATAACAAAGATGTGTTGTATAAGAGGAATAGAATAAGCTCGCTCATTCCTTTAAAAGTAACTCAATAAAAAAGAATCACAGTCTCGGCGTTTTCATTCTGAAGACGTGGTTGTTCGCAAATTTATCGTTTTACCGCTCGATCGAATAAAGGTACGCCGAGCGTCATGGTTACGATTCCCAAGGCAATTAAGATAATAATGGGTAAGATAACTGCATCAATTCCCGCACCTAATATCATCACTTTTCGTAGCGCGTCCACCGCATACGTCAAGGGCAGCACTTTGGACACAGATTGAAGAAATGATGGCATTTGTTCGATAGGGAAGAGGACGCCACTTAGAAACATCATCGGGAATTGTAACAAGCCCAATATGAGCTGGGCAGATTCCTGTTCTTTTGTAATTGCTGTTGCAACAATCCCTAGTCCTAAGAAACTGACAGTGCCTATTACTAAGATCCCAGCGATGAGCAGTGGATTCCCTCGGATCGTAATACCGAAAATTAGGATTGCCATCGTGATTGTTATTGCGCCTTGAAAGAGATTTCGGATGGTAAAGGAAATGGTTTTTCCTAAAATGATGGCAGTACGGGCAATGGGCGCCATTAACACGCCTGCTAGAGTCCCTGATTCACGTTCACGAGCAAGCGCGGCACCAAGAGCGGTCAATCCTGACATCATGACATTCATTGCTATGAAGCCAGGTGCAACGAAATCGAAAGATGACCCTCCACCGGGCACAATGGTTTCTACATTAAGGGTGATTGGATACAGCAGAAAATTGGGATCTATAGGCATTTGAGATGTAATGAGCTCACGAGAGAATTGATCTGCAATGAGGATAACCACATTACTGAGGTATTGAGTTATACCTTGCGCAATCGTAGGATTACTCGGGTCGGTAAGAATAAGCATGCGCGCTTGAGTTTGATTTAGAATAGAACTGGAAAAATTATGAGGTACAACGATAGCCGCCCGAATATCACCAGCTAAGATTAAAGCATTCACTTCCGATTGAGCGGTTACATGAACAATTTCTATTGCATCGGATTCAGAGGTGAGACTCGTTAACAGTGATGAAATCTGTTCTCCATAAACTCCTGTATCCTCCATGATGAGTCCAACAGGAGTGCTGTTGAGTGCACTGGTCGAATCTTGAAAAATGAAGCCGATCATTCCGATCAT
>JAOZHK010000212.1 GCA_026014905.1 Candidatus Bathyarchaeota archaeon | reverse complement strand
CAAGAACGCTGCCTATACCGTGCGCAATCTTCTTGAGCAGGTCACGGATCTCGGCATCGAAATAGTCTCTGAGAACAGGGAATCCAGTGACATTGATGGCGTAACCATACATCTCAATGAAATTCCATTTCATGAAATCCATGACTTTGTTAGCAAGTTTGATGAGACTCTGATGGACGTCGATGTTGTTGCGATCGCGGTTCAGGATCATGGCGTGTTTCCCAAGAATATGAGTAATCGACAATTTCGGATCCGCAAAATACATGACGTACTCACCCCAAATCCCTCCCCAGAACGTTTAGCCTTTTTGGAAGACGACATTCCACCCTGTTTCTTACGAATGCGAGCAGCCGCACATTCCTCTCGATCACAATTACCAAACGCCAAAGTGTTACTCATGGATACCGCTCCCGCTGCAGTTCTTGGATGTTTGCAAGACAGCGGTATATCCAATCGCGACCCGGCTCTTGCCGTGAATGTGGGGAACGGTCACACGATGGCGGCAATCATTTCAGGGAATCAGGTAATTGGCATAATGGAGCATCACACCCGCGCGTTGACACCACAAAAAATCGAACACCTCTTAACCCAATTTGGAGACGGCTACCTTCGCGACGAAGACGTGTTTCAAGACGGAGGTCATGGCGCATTTTATTTATCCGCAGCTCCAGGATTTTCTCAAATCAACACTATTGCAGCAACTGGACCTAATCGACAATTACTCGCGAAAACAAAATTTCCTGTGCATTATGCAGCCCCTGCAGGTGATGTCATGATGACGGGTCCCATTGGATTGATCCATGCCGTCAAACAACGAATCACTCGGACACATTAGCTGGATTAGCGGGCAACTTTATCTTCAAGATAAATAGGCCAGCAGTCGGCGTATTAATAAGTCTAAATCACGTATTGTCGCTGGGTCGGGATTCCTGAATCATATCGAGCAAGATGAACCGATGACAGGGAAATTGTTTTTCATAGCAAATTAGGTACACATCTCTATGTTGACTGATTGTTTTTATCTTCTGCAATAACTTGAGGGCTTCAGGGTTTTCGCTTATTTCCCTGCGGTATCGCTTTTGATATTTCTGCCAACTAAGTAACCTTGGTCGAGCATTCCACGATTTGATAAGTGACCAACTGGGTGCTAACGGACTCTTTGACGTCGCGGTTACGACGATCTTTAAGGCGTTAGGAGGAAGACGTCGCATATTAGCGAGATAGGATTCTCGGATCACAGTTTTCACTTGCGACGAAACATAATTAAGATGTTGTATATCATCATTGTGGCAACGTTGTAGTTGATGATTGTGTATGACTTCTCTGTTTGAGTTTCCTGTACAAGATCTTGCGATGCGGAAAGGACGGAAATGGCGCCGTTTTTCAGCGGACGTAATTCCGATGTGGATTGCAGACCCAGACTTCGGTGTCGCTCCAGAAATTAAAGAGGCTGCGATCCAGGCGATACAGCATGAAGACCTGCATTACTGTGATGAACGTGAACTCCTAGATCTGCTTGCTGCGAAGATTCAGGCTGTTAATGGAATTCCCGTTAAGCAATCTGGAGTCTTAGTGACTCAAGGCGTTATTCCAGCAATGTGGCTGGCCTGTCGGTATGCATGTAAACCTGGCGATGAAGTTGTGGTTACCAATCCTATGTATTTTCCGTTCTTTCGCGCAATTGACTCTCTCAATTTAAAAAAGGTGTTTTGGCCACTCTATTCCCGTGATGGATTTCGATTCAACATTGATGCGTTACAAGATGTAATCAGTCCCAGAACGAAGCTTCTCTTCATGTGTAATCCACATAACCCTACAGGCCGTGTCATGACAAAGAGTGAATTATCCGCAATCACGGATCTTGCCCTAGATAATGACCTCATCATCGCATCTGATGAACTTTGGGAAGACATTGTGTATCCAGGGCACGTGCATACTAGTATTGCGTCTTTACATCCGGACGTCTCTCATAATACGCTCACCTTCTTCGGTTTTTCGAAAGCATACAATATCTCAGGACTGCAAATAGGTTATATAGCAACCACAAATGAAACCGTGTTAGCGGAAATGAAGAAAATGGCTCCGAGCATCCTTAGAGGAACCTCGACAGTGGCTCATGCAGTGGCTAAAACCATTCTTTCTGGGACAGTGGAATATTATCTCACACAAGAACTAGAGCACCTTCGCTTGGCGCGCGATCACGTAATCCATCAATTACGAAAGATCGGGGATATTCGCTGTAATACGATCGAAGGAACGTATCTCGTCTTTCCCGATCTTTCATCCTATAGACAATCCAGTAGTGATCTTGTCAATTATCTCGTGACTGAAGCGAGAGTTGGTGTCAGTGCTGGCTCGCAGTTTGGTTCGCTAGGGGAAGGACACATCCGAATGAATATTGGTACTAGTCTTGCTGTTCTCCAAGAAGCTCTAAGCCGTATAACTCAAGCGCTTCAAAAATTGTCCTAATGGTCCATGGCACGTCGCTTCCTTAACACTTATAAGCGCTAAATGCAGTCGACTAATCGGTGTTGATAATGCCAAATGGATATAGTGGCAAGATTTTTCGAGTTAATTTGACTCAAGAGACAGTGACAATTGACCAACCACCAGAATCATTTTACCGACGTTATTTGGGTGGTTGGGGATTTATCGCGTATTATCTCCTTAAAGAACTTGAACCACAGATTGACCCTCTGGGTCCCCAGAACAAGTTATTATTTGCTCCGGGCGTCGTGACAGGGGCTCCGATCGGTGGCAGCGCGCGGAATGCTGTCGGAGCGAAATCACCTTTAACCGGTGCATTTGGCGCCGCTGAAGTAGGAGGCTCTGCAGGAGCATTGCTAAAGCTCGCAGGTGTCGACACGATCATTGTGGAAGGTCAAGCAAACAACCCCGTATACCTCTGGGTCCATGATGGCGAGGTAGAGATTCGAGATGCCCAACATCTCTGGGGCATGCATGTCGACGAAACCATAGACACAATCCAAACAGAGTTACAAAATCCCGGCATTAGAGCGGCAATGATCGGCCCCGGAGGGGAAAACCTCGTGCGCTATGCCTGTGTTATGAATGGCTTCAAAGATGCTGCAGGTCGAACCGGTATGGGCGCTGTAATGGGTGCCAAGCGCTTGAAAGCAGTGGCAGTATATGGACGTGGAACACTGCCTATGGCTGATTCAGATACGATCCGCAGTTTTCAAGCACGTCTCGCGAAAAACATTCGAGAGAACCCTATCGGTTTAAGTGTTTTTGGTACAGGTGGAGATCTCACTAGTGGCGTTGAATCAGGCAATCTTCCCACAAATAACTTTCGAGATGGCTTATTCCCGGAGCCGAAACGAATTTCTTCAGCCTATTGGAAAGAACACGGAATTATGATTGGGATGGAAGGCTGTCTCGCCTGTCCCGTTCGATGTAAGAAAGTGGTGAAAATTGATGGCAAGTATTCAGTCGATCCTAAATTTGGTGGACCAGAATATGAGACTGAAGCGGCTTTAGGCTCCTGTTGTGGTGTCACCGATGAGGCTGCGCTATGCAAAGCTAACGAGTTATGCAATCGCTATAGCCTTGATACGATTGGAACCGGGGTTACCATCGCGTTTGGTATGGAATGCTTCGAAGCGGGGCTCATCACCAAGAAGGAAACGGGAGGTATTGACTTACGTTTCGGAAATGGTGAAGCCATGGTCCAAATAGTTCAACTGATTGGTGAACGAAAAGGCTTTGGAGCTATTCTCGCTGAAGGCTGTCTCCGCGCAGCACAACATATCGGATCAGACGCCATTAAATACGCAGTTCAGGTTAAGGGCCAAGAACTTCCAATGCACGAGCCCCGCTTGAAACGAGGCATGGCTATCGGCTACAGTGTCTCACCGACTGGCGCCGACCACGTGCATAGTCTCCATGATACAATGACCGTTACAGACGCCGGAATAGAAAGCTTCAAACCTTTTGGCGTCTATGAACCAGTTCCGCTTGAAGACTTAGGTGCAAGCAAAATCCGTATCCAAAAATATCACACTCAATGGCGGGCGATGATGAACTCCCTCGCGTTCTGTATCTTTCCACCCTGGTCTCAGCAAGAGATTGTCACAATTCTTAATGCCGTTACCGGATGGAATACCACTGCTTTCGAATTAATGAAAACAGGTCAACGCGTATTGACAATGGCCCGCGTCTATAATCTTCGTGAAGGCTTCACAGTCACAGATGACTGGCTGCCTCCCCGAATGTTCCAACCAGCCACTTCAGGGCCATTAACTAGCGGCGTTGATCCCACTAAACTTAAACAAGCAAAACGCCTCTTCTATGCCATGATGGGCTGGGATCCTGAAACAGGTATTCCCACCTCTGAAACACTCGGTGAACTTGACATATCCTGGGTCGCAGATTGTCTGCCCACTTAACCCTTTTTATTAATCCACAATCAATCTGGTAAAAAAGGCAAGGAGCAGTCACAATACTGTCTCAACATATTCAACCGGTCCAAACAATAATTTCCACACGAAAAGAAGTATTACGAACGCTCCTTCAACAACATGGATTACTCGAAGCGGTCCAGCAAGGGACAAAAATCATCCTCATCGAAGGTAAAAACTTATCAGATTTGAATCAGCATATCCCCGCGGGCAAGAAAATCGCGATAATCTCCATCGACCTTCTAGGGGGAGGCTAACTAATCGCGCTTCTCACTGAACTCAACTAACTAGTCGCGCCGATCTGGATCATGACACAGTGATCTGTTCTCTCTTTTTTAAGATACGTCCAGCTAATTTTCCTGTAGGCTGATTTTTATCAAGGACCACTTGGCCATTCACGATCACATACTCAATTCCGTGTGAATACTTGTGAGGTGCGTCATATGTGGCATGATCACTTATTCTCGCGGGATCAAACACGATGACATCACCCCTCATTCCTTTGCGTAAGATACCACGATCGAGTAAACCAAGTCGTTGAGCAGGAATTGAGGTCATTTTCGCGACCGCTTCTGCCAACGAAAGAGCTCCCAACTCGCGAACATATCGACCAAGAATCCGGGGAAACGTACCGTAGCATCGAGGATGAGGGATGCCGACGCGTAATGTACCGGAATCTGCTAATGCCCATCCATCTGAACCCACCAGCATTAGCGGATGCTGTAAGGCAGCAATCACATATTTCTCGTCTAGTGCATGCCGAAACACTTGTAAAGCGATCCCATCATTTGCGAGTAGTAAGTCACAATATACATCAATTGGGTGTTGCTGCTGCGCTTCCGCAATCGATTGAATGGAGATCCCTTCAAATTTTTGCACCTCAGGGTTATGGCAAACCGCGACATGAAGGCGACGCCAATCAACGCGTAACCGCTGTTTCAAGATTTGCCGTATGTGGGACCTTTGAAGGCGATTCAAGAATTCACGCGGTCCTCCCTCAAACAACCAGCCTTGCTCAAATTCTTGAAGCTGAGAATCTAACGCACCGCATCCTCCGTCATATGGATACGCATCAAATGAGACCTCTAAGCCATTTTCTCTTGCCGCCTGAATCTTTGCGGCTGAATGCGGTAAACTATATTGAGCATGCAAGATGTGTACTGGTATCTTCGCTGCGAACCCGATCTTCAAGGCTTCTTCAACGCCTTCACTTTGTGTCCCTCGAGTATGGGTCGTGTATGTTCCTCCAAACTGCGTAGCTACCTTACACAGTTCAATAATTTCAGTGGTATTGGCGTAAATATTCGGGACATAATCCAGGCCAGTCGATAGACTGTATACCCCGTCGATAAACGCTTCTTCAACCAAGGCCTTCATGGCTTCCATCTCCGCCTTCTCTGGTGCTCTGGTCTCAAAACCCATTACTGCAATGCGGACTGTACCATGTCCCACAAAGGGTACAACATTCACACCGAGCTCTTGCTGCTCTAGCTGCTGAAAATACTCAGAGAACGTGCTCCACTGCATCGGAACGTTAAGACCATACGCGTGGTAAGCAAAGTAATGAGTAAACTCAGTTCGATAATGTCGACTAATCGGAGCTGGAGACTGACCACAATTTCCAATCCCGATTGTGGTCACCCCTTGATGCAGGTAACTTTCCGCTGTTGGATTCACCAACAAAGTCAAGTCAGAATGATTATGATAATCAATAAAACCAGGGGCTACGATCAAGCCTTTTGCATCTATCGTGATTTCCCCTTGATCAGACGTATTTTTAGAAAGTGCCTTGATTCGCCCATTGTGAATTGAGAGACATGCCTCAAACGATGGATTCCCTGTTCCATCCAGGAGTCTACCACGCTTGATCACAATGTCATAGAGCATACAACGATCAATCCGCGGATGAACTAGTCTCATCTATTCTACTCGATCGACCATATGGAGGCATATCGCGCTGCCGCAAGTCGTCATCGAACTGATCATTATAATTTTGATCAGTAGGTAACAACTGAATTCGGAACGTCACATTTCCATGTGTATAATACTCATGCTCAAGAAACCATTTAACTGGTAGATTTTTACAGGTAACATAACCATGACCATCTGCTCCCGCTATTCCCAACGCTTTGGGGGGGACACCCCGACAGAGACTCCGAAAATAGGGCGCAACATCGACCAAG
>JAOZHK010000200.1 GCA_026014905.1 Candidatus Bathyarchaeota archaeon | reverse complement strand
TCTTAAGCCACGCATTACAATCGGGAGGTTAAGGGC
Organism: Candidatus Bathyarchaeota archaeon; assembly: GCA_026014905.1. Next base: position 3,745 of record JAOZHK010000200.1, on the reverse strand, counting down.
GACGAACAATATGGATCCGATCAGGATTTCAGCGATGCCCAGAATCAGGATTTCGATCGAGAATTCTGTAATATCTGTAACCCAGTTACCCATAGCTACAACAAATAGGATAGAGGGAATCGCCCAAAGGGTGACTGCAGTTATATTAAATGCTTTCACTCGATCCATGAACCGTGAAAAGATAAGTCCAAGTCCTCCAGTGAAGAGGCCAAAACCCATCATCAGATATCGCCATTCTTCGAGACTGTCCCATCCTGCACTACTCCAAACGACTTGATAGGTCTCCTCTATGATTCCATTATAGAGGAGAAGAATAATACCAGCGAATGTTAGTAAAACACCAAGAGCAGTGAGGTTGCGACCAGATTTGTCTTTTAATTTGACTTTGATTCCGCGTAGAGCTTCGACGATGTTCACTCGGGAAGCTCGTAGAGCGGGAAGAATCCCTGTAATGATGCTTAAAACAATCCCCACGATAACGGATAATATTACAGCCTCTTGAGAAACTACGGGTTGCACACTTTGTGCACCTGTTTCAAATAATCCTACGAGATATAAAGCGACAGCTTGTCCAAAAGCCATTCCTCCGATGAACCCTAATACTCCTCCGATTAGACCTTGGAATAAGGTTTCAATCATTTGCGATTGGAATATGCCTCTACGATTAGCACCGACCGCACGAAGAACTCCTGTTTGAAATTCACGGTCTTCAACGCTCATTAACTGAACATTAGTGATGAGTAAAATACCCGTTAACGTAATCAGAAATCCTAGAGAGGTCAACATTGTACTCATTAAGGTGATGAAGAACCCCGCAAGATCAATGAAGTTTAATCGAGTTGATGTGACGTTATAGATTTTTACTTTGTCGCCAGTTTGCGGATCTTCTTCTTCGGGAATAGCATCTTCGAGTAATTCGACCTGGGTTCGTAAATATTCTTCATCTATTTCTTGAATAAAGTGGTCTGCTTTGTAAGTCACCAGATAGGTGCTAACGAGATCTGTTTCTCGTAGAGGATCTTCTAGACTAATCCAGTCTTGAAGATGCGGTAAACTGAATACTGCTCCAGAATATTGGGAGCTGATACCTGGACGCTTAGAATCAAAGAAGCCAACTACTTGTAACTCAACTCGCAGGATCTCCTGACTTGGGGTGATTATGGGCTGACCAGATGTGAAGTTAATCGTGATCGCAATTGTGAAGTTCATGAATTCAGTCGTTATTGGAGCCGGTAACCGTGTTTCTTTACTTAGGCCAAGTTTCTCAGCTTGATTGCTCGATAAGAGAATGCTTGTGTTATCGGTGAGAAGCATGCTAATGTCCATTTGTTTGCCAGTTTTCCAATCATAGAATGCTCCAAATGCTTCTGGATAATCTAAAGATATTCCAGCTGCTTCAATAGTAGGGTCAAATTGGCTGGCGGCTAATGCTGAGATCTGATTGGTCAGTTCAGGCATAACTCCAATAGCGTTAGGAACTAGACGCTCTACTGATTCTTGATCTGCGGCTGTGAGGTACCCGCCTCGTGTACTATTTGTCAGTCGAAGGTCCACTTCACCTTCATTTTGAAGAAGACTTGTTTTAAACGAATTCTCTAAGGTGTCGGTTGTTATTTGGATACCGACAAGTAGAGTGACTCCTAAAGTGATAGCGAGGACTGCACTCAGGTTTTTTGTCTTTCGCCTGGATAACGATCGCCACGCGATCATGATACTCGATTTCAATCCCATCAGGTACACCGAATCCGTTTCGTTTTTAGGTGATTCAAGCTGACTTCTTCTCTGTGATTCTTTGGGTAAGAATCTCTAGCTGATCAGCGCAATCATTTAGTATGGCAACTATTTTTTCTGCGTCTTGTGGCGTCAAATTGTCGCGTATCGTCGTGCGGGCGTCGATGAATATTTTTGCGAGTCTTTTCGCAGCTTCTCCCGCTACACGCATATGTTCATGGTTGGCGTTAAAATGAAATCCTCCAAGGAATATCGGTACGAGGTATTCCAACTTTGTTAAAAATTTGTGCCCAAGCTTGACTTGTTTTTCAAAGAAGATTTTACCCTCATCAGTGAGCGTATACCGTTTCAACCCACTATCTCCAGGGGATGACTCTGTCGTGCAACCTCTTTCATGTAATCTCGCTAATAGCGGATAGATTGATCCAGGGCTTGGTTTCCAGAACCCTCGTGTTTCTTGTTCAATTACTTCGACAATCTCCGCTCCGGACATGGCTTTCTCCGAAAGTAATTTTAAAACAAGGAATTGAAGTAGTCCTCGTGGGACACCTGAGGTTTGCTTCATTCTTCGTTCAGTCACTCCTTAGCCAGAAATATCGCTTGAGATATCGCTAGCGACATTTAAATCTTATGAATTCTGCATACTAAGCGTATCTTTAAGCCAAAGTAGAATCATGATTATGCATACGAGCGAACAGGAATACAACGCAATGGACGACAAATGGACAACGGATGATATGCCAGATCTGACCAGTAAAGTCATTATCGTCACAGGCAGTAATAGTGGCATTGGTTTTGAAGCTGCCAAAGAGTTTGCACGAAAAGGCGCACATACAATTTTAGCCTGTCGCAACAGAGATAAAGCTCAAGCTGCACAAAACCTCATCCACGCATCGATTCCTAATGCCAATACAGAAATCATGCGCTTGGATCTTGCCAACCTTGATTCCATACATGAATTTGCACGCGAATTCCACGAACATTTTACACGATTAGATGTCCTAGTAAATAATGCCGGAATTATGATGGCGCCCTATATGGTAACTGTTGACGGATTTGAAAACCATTTCGCTACTAATCACTTAGGGCATTTTGCACTCACTGGTATATTGCTTGATGTACTTCTCACAACCCCTGGTTCACGTGTCGTGAACGTAAGCAGTAGCGGACATCGGATGGGTCGCATGGACTTTAACAATTTAATGTTTGAAACAGCCGGGAGTTATTCCCCAATGCGCGCTTATGCTCGGTCAAAACGAGCCAATCTCCTGTTTACGTACGAACTGCACCGGCGATATAACGCTGCGGGTATCGATGCTATGGCTGTTGCCGCTCATCCTGGTATGTCAGATACACGGCTTGGTAGATATCTCGAAGCGAAATGGTACTTTAAAATATTGATTCCCTTGATGAGCTGGATGATGCAGAGTGCCGCGATGGGCGCGTTACCGATACTTCGCGCAGCTGTCGACCCTAACGTGAAAGGATGCGATTACTATGGACCTGGCGGATTTCTTAAAATGCGAGGTTACCCTGTCATTATGCGATCCAACAACGCATCTTATAACGAAGACGATGCTCAAGAATTATGGACCATCTCGGAACAGTTAACAAAAGTACGATACACTCAATTAATGAATTCATAGAAACCGTGTGATCAGCATTAAAATAGCTATGGCTCGCGCACACGATTAGGAAATACAAGAGGTTATTAGGATGTTTGCCACTGCAATATCGAGGAAATCCTGAGGTGATGATGTGGTAACTATAACTGAAAAAATCCTTTCTGCACACTGTGGAAAACCTGTTGAACCAGGAGATTACATTAATGCTAACTTGGATTTGATTCTGGCAAACGATATTACTGCACCTATTGCGATAAACGAAATGCAAAAGCATGGAATAATGAAGGTTGTTGATCCCACAAAGATCGTGCTCGTTGCCGATCATATGATTCCAAACAAAGACATTAAAGCGGCTACTCTTTGTAAAACCATGCGAGAATTTGCGAATA
>JAOZHK010000176.1 GCA_026014905.1 Candidatus Bathyarchaeota archaeon | reverse complement strand
ATTGTGTTACTATCTATCGGAACGCCCAACGATCTCCAATAGTCATGAAACTTATTTCAATGCTAGAAGGCAGTGATGCACGAATTAGCATCACTCCGTTGCCTCTTATCACAAAACCTCTGGAAGAATAAGACACTCGGGGCACGTATAATTGCTTATGCCGGCGTCGATTCCTTCGCTTTGAGACTATCAATGACCTGATTGATCGAGCGTGATAGTACGCTCATGTTTTTTACTTAGGTTCAGCAGTTTAGTTTCTATTTCTTTGATTAACATTAAATGATAACGACGACACCATAAGAGATCTTTGATGAGGGCATCGGGATATTGATCAAGATAATTCTCCAACGTCAAATAGTCTCCTCACGCACGTCAATGCACCTTATGAAATCCCAGTAACTGGCTATAAAAACCGAGTGAAAGATTGTACTAGAGGTTTTGTCGTGAATATCATGTGTGAACATCAATGGATACTTTATTAGCTCAAATCAACTATCAAACAAAAGGAGGGTACTTTCCGGAATGATAGCCGTTTCTGCAGACCAGATGCAGCAGGTCGACGAGATTGCAGTAAGAAAATATGGGATTTTACTTGTTCAGATGATGGAACTTGCTGGATTCCATCTTGCTTCACTGATTAAACAAAAGATGGGAGGTTCTGTCGTAGATAAACGAGTTGTGATTTTAGCGGGAAAAGGTAACAATGGAGGTGGTGGACTTGTTGCTGCTCGTTTTCTGAGCAATTGGGAAGGTATCGTTGAAGTCATTCTCTCTCAAGAAGAAGTGATGAATGATACTGTCAAGAAACGTTTGCTGACACTTGAAAATCTACCTATCAATATTTCCACGTTTCAGAAACAGAGTAGGTTGTTGCGTCAAGTTTCGAATGCCTCCGTGATTATTGATGCACTGATTGGTTATAACTTAAAGGGTGATCCACGTTTACCAATATCAACTATGATTGTTACCGCGAATAAAAGTCGCCAAATGATTGTGTCCTTGGACTTACCAACAGGTTTGGATGCATCGACGGGAATTCACTATTCACCATGTATTGACGCGTCCTGTACCATGACACTTGGACTTCCGAAACAGGGATTGATGGTTCCCGAAGCACGGAAAGTCGTTGGAGAACTCTATTTAGCTGACATCGGAATACCCGCTACAGTATATCGAGATCTCGGTTTAGATCTAATAAATCCGTTTCCGAATGCACCTATTATCAGACTCTATTAATTTCACAACTAGCGCACACATGGCTTACTTGTTAGTATTGAATGAAGAATTGGTGGTTCAGGATCCAGGAGGAATTAAAGGGTACGCCCAAGCTCTTTTGCATTTTGTAAGAGCATGTACCGTTCACTAACCGGCGTCTTGTGGGTGCCTTCCGCCTTGAGACTTGCGACTAGCTGCATCTTCCAGTATTGATTCATCCGCTCATTGATCCAGTGGATGACAGCATCGTATGCATCAGGTTTATCCCATTCATAGGTAACAATTGAGATAAATTTAACATTTCGCGGAAATTTTTGATGATATTCTTGACCATGAGTCATGCTATAAAAATGTAAGCGGTCGATGAAGAGCTTGGTTCGAGCACTCACATGATCGTAATAAATCGGGGTTCCTAGCACGAGAGCGTCCATACTTTCTATGAATGGGTAGAGCTTGGTCATATCATCTTGAGGATATCTAATCGTATCGTTCTCAGCCATCAGCGGAGAGATGTTGAAGTCACAGAGATAACAGATTGTTGTGTCGTGACCCGCTCCGTGTGCTCCATCAAGAACCGCTTCAACAAGCTTGGCCGTGTTTCCCGCTTTTTTGGGGCTTCCTACAATGCCTAAGATTTTCATGCGTTGCACCTATCAAGTCATGACTGATGCTAGCTATCAATATTACGTGACGGTGTTCCTAATAATTACTAGTCAGTAAGACAAAGGTTCAAACAGTCGTTGTAACACTCTATATATGATGAGAGAGGAAGTCTTATCTAGTGTCCTCCATATTGCCTTGTTACTATGGCTAGATTTTTTGTTCAAGTGAATCCTCATGAGTTTATCTAAATTTGTTCAGAAAGCGGATGGGTCACAGCAACAATTTGATGCAGCGAAAGTGATTAAAACCTGTTTACGGTTAGGTGCAAGTCGACGAATTGCGGAAAAAGTCGCTCAAGAAATTGAAGAGCAGATTCACGACGGTATTAGAACCCGAGCTATTCTTCAAATGATCTATTCGAAACTACGATTGTATAAGCCCGAAATTTCTCACCTCACGGATTTACGGAAGGCACTGAGCATGATCAGTCCGCGCGCTTTTGAAGTATATATTCAACAACTACTCAGAGAACATGGGTATGAAGTGATCCCAAATCAAATAGTTCAAGGGAAATGTATTGCTCATGAGATTGATGCGATTGCATCCAAAGACGATCAGATGTACCTCGTTGAGATTAAACATCATGTGAATTATCATTCACCGACGGGATTAGATGAAAGTCGGATCGCTCGAGCAGTTTTTGAAGATATAACTGAAGGCTATCAGGCAGGCATGAATTCCCATCAGATTAATCGAGCTATGATTGTGACCAATACCAAGTTTTCTGAACATTCCTTGCGATATAGCCAATGTCGAGGAATCGATCAGATTGGATGGAGCTTCCCTGCCAATCAAGGACTACAGGACTTGATTGAAGAAAAACAATTTCATCCCTTGACATGTCTGAAAGGCTTGGACGAGGATCTTTACTCCACGTTGATATCGAATGACATTATCGCGATGAAACAAATTATCAACTCAAGCTCCTCAGAATTAGCGCGACGAACAGGGCGATCTCATCAAGCCATGGATAAGCTCATTCATCGTGCCAGTCTTCTTGAGAAAAAAACGCGCATTCATGAACGTTCGTAGCCAATTGTGAATCGACGGCACGATTTACAAAAAAAGCGGTGCTGGGTTTTCATGTAGAATAACGGTTGATGACAGAGGGAGCATTGTCGTGGTATTAATTCGATTTGAGGTGAAGAACTCAGCTTCATGCCTCCTAGTATCTTTCTAAGAGGTAATATAGGCTGATTAACTAAAATCGTTATGAACGGATAGTCTGGATTAACAAATCAAAAGGACTAGATTTCGAATTTTTCAATCACTTGGGTCCCGGTGCGCTTATCTGAGATCTTAGCAGTGACATGGATGTATTCCTCAAGACCAGAATTTTGGATTCGGACCCGGAGTAATTGATCGATTTGAAATATTCCAGCAGGACTCGTCATTGAGATATCAATACCTACAGGTTTTGTTGCGCCTTTCTCGATGGTCACGCTTGTTATAGATAGTGCCGAGACGGAATGAATGTCGATCTTTCCTGCTTGAAAGGGAATCCGAGCTCGTCCTTGTTCCATATCCAATGCATCAGCGATGCGTACCACACCTGCTTCAACGGTTAATGGTTTTCTTTGATGATGATGAGTAGACAAAGCATGAAGCACCTCGGAGGATACAATCGTAGCGTTCTCGACGGAATACAGGTTTGAGAGATGCCTATCGAGAAATTGTAAGGAGAGAAACAAACTGTATTCTTCATGATGTTCCCGAACAACCGCCATTCCTAAATCGTGGAATATCGAGCCTAAGACCACGACAACTTCTGCATCGTCGTTAGTAAGCCCGTAATTTTGTACAATACTTGGAGTGATTCCTGACTCAATTAAGAGGCGGAGGAGCTTTAGAGCGGAGTTCGCTACAATTTTTACATGGATAGGCCCATGATCAGTGTAGCCCATCCGGTCAATTGCCATCACATTGGCACATTTCCAGAAGGTTTGGAGTTGCTGATCTTGACTTATTGAGTGACAGAGCGCAGTTAGCTTATCATTATTGCCACAAGGCAGACGAAGTATATTCGTTGACATGAAAAGACACACTTCTTTACTACGCGAGCGCGTATAGAATTCTACTGCATAACAAAAGAGTGAGCACATATATATTCCGGTTTCTCTCTATAAAAGTCAGGTGATCAGTAGAATGGTTGTACGAAGTAATGTTCGAATCACTGTTTTAAAGAAACTTGGAGTAAAGGAATTATGGGGAGATGAGTTACCGGCTTCCAGTACGGAAGATCTCTGTCCCCGATTTGAAGTAGGCGACGTTTTTGAGACAGAGGGATTGTCGATGCCTACGAATTGGCCGTGTAGCTGGGCTTGGCATGATATTTTCAAAGAAGTACTGCACCTTTCATTGGAAGGGAAATTTTTTCTAGATCCAGGTAATTTCATTATTGCTTGTTGTACCGATGGCATGCGACCGGTCTTTTACAGGATTGAACGAATAGAGTAATAATGGAAATCCATTTACGTGTTTGAGTAGATGGACTCCTTTTTTTTAAGATAATCGAACCTACTGTAGTAATGCAAAAAATGCACTCGGGAATACCCCGAGTATGAATATCTAGCTATTGATCGATGACAGATCCATCATATCGGAGTCGTGTGGACAGGTTGCGAGTGATTTTTGGGAAATGTGGTAACGCTTCTTCATCAAGTTCGACGCCGATTCCCGGTTTATCAGGTACCAAAATGTGCCCATTCTTTATTTGTAAAGGTTCGTTCACCAATTGGTTGCCTCGGGGTTCTTCTTCAGACATGCTATGAGGGTATTCTTGTAAGGCGAAATTCGGAATACTTGCAGCAATTTGGATACAGGCTGCAGTGCTGACAGGACTGAGGGGGTTATGGGGGACGACACCGACATGTCGTGCCTCAGCAAGAGCTGCAATTTTTTTCGAGTGGCTAATGCCTCCTGCTAAACACACATCGGGTCGGACATATTGAACAGCGTTACGTGCGAGGAGTTCCTCAAACTCGAAGATGGTATGTATCCGTTCACCAGTCGCGATGGGGATGTTGATATGGTTTGCGACAAAAGCCATTTGATCGATGCTATCAGGGAGGATTGGATCTTCATAGAAGAAGGGGCGGAGTGGCTCTAAAGCGCGACCGAGAACAATTGCTTCAGAAGGAGTCAATTGGCGATGAATCTCAACGCAGATATCCACATCATCGCCTAAAGCATCCCGATAAGCTTTGACGCGATTGACGGCATCAACCATTTTTTTGGAGTGAGGCATATTAGGAGATTCGGGAATGAAGGGTGAAATGTGGCCTACCGCTGTAAAACCGAGTTCTTTTGCACGGACACAGTTAGCGACAAGTTCTTCAGTGGATTTTCCAAATACATGTGCATAAACGCGACAGATATCCCGCGTTTTTCCGCCTAATAGTTGGTACACAGGCACATTAAAATGTTTACCTGCAATATCCCATAAAGCAATATCAATGGCACTCACAGCACCCATGATTGCGGCTCCGCGGAAATGGCTCCACCGGTACATGTATTGCCAATGATGTTCAATTCTAAGTGGGTCTTGCCCAATAAGATAGGTACCATATTTTCGAATGGCTTCGGCGGATGGTTCCAGGTATCCCCAGGCCCCAGATTCACCGAGACCCGTGATACCTGCGTCGGTATGGACTTGAACATACAAAAAGCGATCAGCAAAGATTGGTTCTATTCTAGTTATTTTCATTTCATTCACCTATTCAAAATAATTAACGCAGATAATGAAGTGTTTGAATAGAACATAGCTAAGAATTTAACTTTTTCTTGATAGTAGCTGGGTTTCACTATTGAGGTATTCTTCTTACTCAACTTTTTCTATGGTGATCGCGCCATAAGGACACGCTTCAGCTGCTTGTTTTGCGCAGTTGTAGTGAATTTCGGGAATAACCCCTGTCGATGCGTCTAGCGAGGTTTGGATGCTGTATTTTTGGGTGACTCGAGTTTTCCTATTATCTCCACCTCGCGTAAATACTTCCGAACACAATCGGGGAGCCATACCGCAGGCAAAACACTGTTGACGATTCACAATGATTTTATAAGTAGTCAAAACTGATCTCCAAAGAATCTACTTTTATTCATGATTAATAATCTTGTGTTGGAGCCATTAGTGCAAAGAAAGCGATGACTTTAAAGGACGTTTTAAGCAATACATCTTCTGCCCGATGAAGAAAGATATTGATTGATTGGATGAAATATCAGAGTTACTCTGAGGGCACTTTGTGTTGAGTGAAGTTTAATATAAAGTAGAAATTATTCTATGCCGTTGAAATAAAATGCCAACATTTCCAGAAGATAAACTTCGAGAATTAAGTTTGAAACTATTAGATGCTGCAGGAGCCACTGATCAGCAAGCACAGACGGTAACCGAAGTGCTTATCGATACGAGTCTCTTTGGCATCGACTCCCATGGGATCCGGGCGCTTCCAGGGCACCTTCGAAACCTGAAAACGGGGCGGATTCAAACCGATGCTGAGATCAAAGTCTTGAAGGACACTCCGACCACGGCGCTGTGGGAAGGCGGTCGCGAGTTCGGGCACGTCGTCGGTAAGCGAGCCATGGAAGCCGCAATCCAGAAAGCACATGCCTATCGAATGGGCTGGGTCTCCACCGTCAGCGAACACATTGGTGCATTGTACTACTATGCCCTTATGGCAGCGCAGCAGGATATGATTGGGATTGTAACCTGCCGGGTCACCACGACCGGTGGCCGTATCACCCCCTATAATGGACGGGAAGGCCGCTTCGGCACCAACCCGATGGCCATCAGCATTCCCGCGGATCAAGAAAACCCCATCCTCCTCGATATCGCAACAGCCATGGTCGCTGACGGTCATATCGCTGTGATGGCGGCACGGGGCGAGAAGGCACCGGAAGGCTGGATCCTCGATAAAGACGGTACTCCCACAATCGATCCGAACGCGTACTTGCAGGGCGGGTTAATGGTACCCTTCGGCACCTACAAAGGCTATGGACTCAGCGTCATCATCGCCGCCCTACCCATGTTCCTCCCTGGACTCGGTATTGAACAAGAAAATAAACCCTACATCTGGGGCCACACCTTCATGGCGTTGGATCCTGGAGGTTTCATGCCGGTTCAAACCTTTAAAGAGCGTACAGATGGGTTAATCCGCTATATCAAATCGTGTCCACCCCTCCCCGGAAAAGAAGTGTTAATGCCGTTTGAACGTGAGTGGCGTCGACGCACGCAGCGCCAGAAAGAGGGGATCCTCGTTGATGACCTCTTCTGGAAGAATTTCATTGACGTCGGCAAGGAACTCGGCATTGACGTCAATAAAGAAATGGGCCTTTAAACCCTCATCCTTTTTTTTTATGTGCATAGTTACTAGCACGCACTTTTTATTATTACATACAGGGAGACACATACACGCATGGTGTCCACTCAAGTTAGTGGTTATAAAGGATAGCATACTATGTGATGATTGATTAAGATGGATGAAGCGTATCTTGTGACAGGTGGTTCAGGCCTGATTGGTGGATATGTAGCAAAAGCGTTACGCGAGCGGGGAGATCCCGTTGTAGTGTTCGACATTAAACCACCCAGCCCAAAAATGCAGTGGGTTTTAGCTCCAATCTGGGATCAAATACCCTTTATTGAAGGTAGCATCAGCGATGATTTTCCAGCATTATTGAAATGCTGTCAAGATTATAACGTCAAGAAAATCTTTCATGCTGCAGCGATCTTTCGAGGATCATTTGAACGTTCCCACCCATACTACTCGCTCCATGTGACAGTTCAAGGGATGCTGAATATATGTGAAGCAGCGAGGATTCTCAAGCTTGGTCGAATTGTTTTTGCAGGTACAAATGTTGAATATGTTCACCTTTATCAAGACTATGCACAAACCCCTTTAACTGAAATGGATCGCATGTTTGACCCTCAGCATGGAGTAGGTACCTATGCTGCGGGTAAAATGGCTGCAAGCATCGTTGGGATGTGTTATCATCAGACGCAAGGTGTGGATTGGGTTGGTACACGTTTCACCAGAGTTTGGGGATTCGGTTCAAAAACTGCGACGTCTCGAAACGAACGACTTATCGAGAACGCTGTGAAAGGCGTACCGACGACGATTCCTCAAGATGGCGATCAAAAACGGAATCAATGTTATATCAAAGATCTAACCAAAGGCATCCTTCATGCATTGGACGCCAAACCTGATCAGTTGACTCAACGTGTCTTCAATCTCAGTGGACCAGACGAGTTGTCAGATAGTGAGATTGTGACTGTGATCCGCCAACTCGTACCTCAAGCACAGATTACTGTAACTGGGGGAGGAGTGGATCGTCGAGCTATTGACAATACTGCCGCTAAACAGCAACTGGGATGGGTGCCTCACTGGAGTTTTCGGGACGCAGTGAAAGATTATGTCAAGATGTTCAGGGAATTCAATCAGAGTACCTATGTTCAAGAATAGCTAGCTATTTAAATACCAAATAAAGTCTTATAGCTCGGTATCAGTTAGCGAGAATTCGTGATAAAAATGCCTTCTTTAACCTCACCGTTGAACATCCGATCGTTACAACTAAAAAATCGTTTAGTGTTTCCACCTATGCGAAGCCGAAAGGCTGCTTTAGATGGGTATGTGTCAGATGATATTATCAAGCATTATGCGGATCGTGCTGAAGGTCCAGGGCTTGTAATTATCGAGCATGCATATATCAGTGACAATGGCCGAGTGAGCCCGCAATTAGGAATCAATGATGACAAATTTATTCCCGGATTATCTCGATTGGTCGATGCGGTTCATGCCAAAGGAGCAGCGATTATTCTTCAGATCAATCACACCGGTAGTGTATCGACAAAAGAAATCATCGGACAGCAACCAATAGCGCCATCACCCATCAAACAACCGAAACGCGCAGGAGCAGAGGTTCCCCGAGCGCTGACGACTAATGAAATACGTGATATCATCGATGACTTTTCATTGGCAGCTGTTCGGGCACAACAGGCAGGATTTGATGGCGTCGAACTCCATAATGCTCACGGTTTTCTTTTAAGCCAGTTTTGCTCACCTCACACAAACCATCGTGCAGATGAATATGGAGGATCAGTAGCCAATCGTATCAGATTATCTGTCCAAGCCGCACATGCGATTCGAACAAAGATTGGAAATCGATACCCACTGTTCTGTCGATTTGGCGCAATGGATTTACTTCCAGAAGGATTAACCTTGAATGAAGGTATCGAGATGGCACATTATTTAGTTGAGGCTGGCATTGATGTTTTAGATGTTAGCAGTAGTATGGGTGGAGCGATTCCTCAAACAGTTCAAGGGGAAGGTTTTTTTATCCCACAAGCTGAAGCAATCCGAACCGCCGTTGAGACTCCTGTAGTCGGTGTTGGTGGAATTGTGACACCGCAATACGCAAATCGAGTGATTGAAGCAGCGCGAGTCGATTTAGTTGCAGTTGGCCGTGCGATCTGGGATAACCCTCGATGGGCCATTGACGCGTTCAAAACCTTGGCTCAGTGAATGAACTATTAAAGAGTGGATCATAGAAAAGAGGAATAAATATGATAAAACGCCCAATAGTATCAATTGTGAAAGCTACGGACATTCCAGCCTCCATTGAGCATGCCGTACAACTAGCTGGGGGACTTCCCATCCAACCTGGTGATACTGTTGTCATCAAACCTAATGCCAAGAGTCAAAGCCCATCAGGATATGGTATTATCACGGATATTCGGGTTGTCGAGCGCCTTATTGAGCTGTCATTACAATATAAACCTAAAAAGGTAGCGATAGCCGAAGGTGCCGCGTATCCTTCAGGAGCTTATGACACCTTCGCAGCCTATGACGCGATAGGTCTAACGAAGATCGCGAAAAAGTGGGGCGTTGAACTCGTTGATTTGAATGATTATCGGAGTGTTGATGTCCCGATTGAAAATGGCTTGGTTCTCGATTGGATTCGGGTCGGTAAATGTGTGCGGGATGCGGATGTCGTCATTAATGTGCCCGTGTTGAAGAGTCATCTTCAGACGTTATTATCTGCGTGTATCAAGAATATGAGTATAGGATGCGCTACTCGTGAAGAGAAAAAACGAATCCATCGTTTAGGTATTGATGAAGGAATTATTGATGTTTATCCGATCGTGAAACCCCATTTTAATGTTGTCGACGCCATCGTGGCTCTTGAAGGCGATGGACCAAATCTTCCACCGGGAAGAGCAAATCCTCTGAATCTCATCATTGCTGGAGCCGATGCTGTGGCGGTCGACGTGGTCTGCGCAAAACTAATTGGCGTGAACCCCCATCAAGTGCGTCATCTTCAGCTAGCGGAGCAGCAAGGATTAGGGACCCTTGATCTCAAAGATATTGAAATTAACGGTGAACAACTGAATGATGTTATCCAACCGTTCCTTCTCCCATCAAAGTTCGTTACTTAAAGTCCTCTAAAGTTACGATTTACGTACATATAGTGTACAACGTATTAACGAGCCGCTTTGAATGGTCGGGTAACAGTGTCTAGGGACGCGCCGACGACGTTTACTTGATCGATATTTCCTAGACCTTTATCAGCGGCTAGCTGAATATGACGAATAGTATGCGGATCAATATTCATAACTCGACATCCAGTAGCGTCTGTCGCGACAGGATCGGTGCCTGCAAGAATTGTATTCATTGTCACAGGGTCACCACGCGTAGGTCCTGCTCCTTCCATTGCAATAAACCCGTCGATTACCGTCATGATGGGTTTAAGAACTGTATTGATATCAACAATGACTTTGCTAATACCTTTCGCGTGATACTTGAACTTCAATTTATCAGGTAATAAGCCAAACATATTTTTCATGCCAAGCGTGACGCCAGTAGAAGTATGAGTTTTCAATTTTGCAGCGCTGATTATTGCCGAGTCGACAACCAGTGTCGGGACAGTGATGGATTTCAGTGTTTCCCCTTGAGGAATAGATAAAGTAGTTCGTTCATGAATTTTTCTCAGATTTATCCATTCGATATTATGCGCTTCGCACATTGCTTTCATTCCTGTCACAGTAAAAGCTTTGTCGGCGTTCGTCATAGTTGCATCAGACTCAACAACCAAGACTTCAACAGGGTACGGACGTAATTTGTGGATGATTGCTTCGACGACAAGGGGATCAGTGGTTGCACCAGTATCCCAAGTTTTATCAGTGATAAAATTGACTTTAATCAAGACTCGACTACAGTTCTTGAGTACGTTTGTAAAATTGATAAGATCTAAGGCTTGATAGACAGGGTCAAACCCCCGTTCACCCGTCACCAGAGCTACGGTTGATTCCTTCATATAATGCCCTCGGATAAATGGGTCCATCAGATCCAAAGCACATCTTATAAGTTTTCAGTTTAATACTTTTATTAGCGTGAAGCATGTGCTAGATATAAAATTGTGGATAGTGATTTGAAATGAGAGTGAAAGCGGATGAAATGACGAAATTGAGTCAGAAGATGCTCAGTCTTGCGGGTGCAACAGAGGAAGAAGCTGAGATCATAACTGATGTCCTCATTGATACTAGTCTTCGAGGAATTGATTCCCATGGTATCCGTGCAATGCCTCGTTATATTCGTGAACTCCAATCTGGGAAGCTGCAATCGGATGCACCTATTAAGGTGCTACGAGATGGTCCGACTACAGCGATGTGGGATGCAGGGGCTGCAATCGGATTTGTCGCAGCTAAACGAGCAATGGATGCAGCAATAGCGAAAGCGAAACAATATCAAATTGGCTCAGTAGGATATATGGGAACCGGGCATCTAGGAGCTTTATATTACTACACTCAACAAGCGGTCGATGCTGGTGTTGTTGGAGCGGTACTGCAACGAGGCGCGCGTCACCTTGTTCCTCCCTATGGAGGTGTGGAAGGCCGATTGGGAACCAATCCTTTTGCCGTTGGCATTCCCGCAGGACAGGAATATCCGCTCTTACTTGATATGGCAACCAATGCAGTGGCAACGGGGCACTTTCTCACGATGCGACTTCGTGGACAATCTGTACCTGATGGATGGATTATAAACCAAGAAGGAGAATGGGTTAATGAATACAATGATCAAGCTGCAGTTGAAGGCCGTATTGCACCTGTCTCATTTGGTGGAGTCACCAATGAATACAAAGGCTATGGCATCAAAGCAATCCTTGAAGCATTAGCGGGTGCAATTGGTGTAGGTTGTAGTTTGGACGAAAAAGGCTTCGGTTGTCTATTCCTCGCCCTTGATCCCGAGGCATACTGTGATCGGCAAGATTTTGAATCCCGTGTTGACGCGATGATTCGTCATGTAAAATCGTCACGAAAACGACCAGGCGTTCAAGAAATCTTCCTTCCCGGCGAAATAGAGCTCCGAGAGCGGGAGAAAAGGCTTCAGCATGGCATTTACCTAGATAACGTGTTCTGGGATGACATCACATCCACAGCTCAACAACTCCAAGTAAATATTGAAGAGTATATCAGCGAAATTATGGATTAGCCTTTTTCGGAGGCATAGTAAGTTGAAAATCACGAATGTGGAAACGATTACATTTCAATATATGAGTCAACGAGAAGTCGATCTAGCAGGACACTCACATCCTACGACACCCTCCCATGTCACCCAAAGTCTAACTCAAATCATGACTGATGAAGGAGTTGACGGATATTGCTTTGGCGGTGTCCCAGAAATAAATGAGCGGATGATTAAACCAACGTTAGTCGGTAAAAATCCACTTGACCGAGAACAGATCTGGCAATTCTTTTATCGCCAACTTCAAGCCTCAAGGGGCGGATTAACGGATCGTCAATTAGCCGTGATCGATATGGCACTCTGGGACTTTGCCGGACGCTACTTGAATCAACCCATCAGTAAATTGTTGGGAGGATTCCGTGAAACCGTCCCTGCATACGGGAGCACGATGTGTGGTGATGAGATCACGGGCGGATTAAATTCATCAGAAGCCTACGGTAACTTCGCAGCAGCATTAGTGAAACAAGGCTATCCCGCTATCAAGTTACATACCTGGATGCCTCCTATTCCTTGGGCACCTGATCTGCAACAAGATATCGAAGCCTGTCAAGCTGTGCGTGAAGCAGTAGGTGACGATATACCTCTCATGCTGGATTGTTATCATTGTTACACCCGAGAAGAAGCCCTCTTCATTGGAAAAGAACTTCAGAAACTGGATTTTTCCTGGTTTGAAGAACCTATGGATGAACATAATATCGCGTCATATGTATGGCTCGCAGATCAATTAGAGATTCCAATCGTTGGTCCTGAGACGGCTGAAGGAAAACTTTGGACTCGTGCAGAGTGGATTCTTCGAGGCGCAGCGGATATTTTACGCGGTGGCGTTCAAGATGTTGGAGGAATTACTCCGCTAATGAAAATCGTTCATTTATGTGAAGCCTTTGGACTAAGATTAGAAATTCATGGTGGAGGACCCGGCAACCTGCAAGTTTTGGGAGCTATGGGCATCCCAGGCGAATATTATGAACGCGGACTTTTACATCCACATTTTGATTATGAGAGCGCAACTCCATGGTTGAACCAAGTGATCGATCCAATGGATCAGCAAGGCAATATAACAATTCCTCAACGACCTGGCCTCGGTATGGAAATCAACTGGAAATATATTGAAAACAATCGTATCAAATAAGACTCCAGAAATCGTCGAATGTACTAGATTACTTCCGTGATTCGTCAAGAAAGAAAAGAATTCCAAAGATACCTGCAACAGGAAAAACAATACTTACCAGAATTAAGGTCTGAATATCGACAAAAGTAATTATCAGACCCCCAACAATAGCACCGATAGATCGAGATAAGCCTCCAATAGAATTTTGAAGTCCAAGAGCTGTACTCTTTTTTTCAGCTGGAACTACATCTGTGATATACGCTGAAGCAATAACTAAAAATGCACTATAGTTACGAATAAGAATTTGTGAAAGTAGCGCAAGCGGAAAATCTGTCGCTAAGTAAAGAGTGAAATTTCCCAGTGCCAAAGTTGATGCTGAAAGAATGAGGAAGGGCTTTCGCCCAATATTATCAGACCCCGAGCCGATGAAGGGTTGAAGTACCATCGTCACGCCTCCTCCAAGAAACGTTAAGACACCGACAAGTGTGCGGCTCAGTTGAAGCTCCTCATAAAGATATACATTCATATTGGGGCCCAGTAAAGAAAATCCGAAAAGGAAAATGCCGAAAGTAACAAGTAGTACCGAGGTCTGGGACAGTAGAGCCCTATCGCTGAATCCTCCCAAAACACTTCGTCGAGGCGATCGCTGAAGATTAGCAGGGTCCTCAGCCACGACTAAGAATATTAATGCTCCGAGAAAACACGTGATGCCAACAAACACCCATAATAGTGGAAATCCATACGAGTCAGCGAATATGCCTCCAATGACAGGTCCAATAGCCCAGCCAGCCATTTCTATAGATCCTAAAATACCGATATTGGTTCCGACGTGTTTGGGAGGTGAAATATCGGAGACGAGGGCAAACAGAGTAGGAACAACGGCGCTTTTAAATATCGCTGTACTACCTCGGAGTAAAATTAGTAGTAATATGTTTTGTTGAGTCGCTATGAGAAGGTAGATAGGGAGTAGTGCTGCCATCCCGAAAACGATGAACCGCTTCCTTTTCCCTATGTTATCAGAGAATGATCCCCAGAAGGAATAACAGAGAATACTAATTCCTGCGAAGACGCTGAAGACGAGACTTACCTCAAAAGGGGATCCACCTAATTCATGAATATGGAGAGTCATCATGCTTGTGCTGATTCCCCATTCCAAACGAAGTAAGAAATCTACGATACATAAAGCATAGAACACTTTTGGCATCGATGTGTGGATAGATAGTCGCACAAGATTACCCCCATCAAGATTTCATTCCAAATAACCTTCAAGCAGTAGAAGAATTCAATATCAACGATGTAATGAATCTCCTGGTTATTCTGACTGAATATCTCAAAGAGATATCAGCTTGAACATATTATGGAAGAATATAAGGAATTAGGTTATTAAAAAGCAAAGAATTGTTTACATATGCGCGCGTAAGTGTTGTTTTAAAAGGGGTTAGATTTGATTATAATAAACGCTCAGCAGCTAAGCAAGATTGCTGAAGAAATTTTCACAGCCGCTGGGTGCTCACGAGACGATGCTAAATATCTAGCTGATCACGTTGTCACCGCAAACCTTTATGGTCATGACTCTCACGGAGTAATGCGTATACGACCATATGTCGAGCGAATTCGAAAAGGAATCATCAAACCAGGAAATGCGTTCACCGTTGTTCGGGAAACCGTTTCAACCGCTCTTATAAATGGAAATCAAAGTATAGGACAAGTTTCAGCTCGAAAAGCTATGGAGCTAGCGATAGCCAAAGCGAAAACAAGTGGCATCGGCATCGTCGCTGTGTTTAATTGCAACCATATTGGTAGAGTCGGCGCGTATCCCGAGATCGCTTTACAACATAACATGATCGGAATAACCCTTGTTGGAGGAGGCGCTAACACTGCACCATATGGGGGAATCGATCCTGTATTTGGAACGAATCCAATATCTATAGCTATACCTGCCGCTAATGAGAAGCCCATCCTACTTGATATGGCAACAAGCACTGTTGCAGGAGGAAAAGTTTCACTAGCCATACTCAACAAAACACAAATCCCATTGAAGTACGGAGTGATCGACTATCAAGGATACCCGAGTACGGATCCCACAGACCTTCGCCCATTCTACGGACAAGAAGCAACAAAGCCCAGAGGGGCATTCCTTCCATTTGGAGGATATAAAGGTTCAGCCCTTTGCCTTATCATCGAAATTTTAGGTCAAGCTCTTGCAGGAGGCGAAGAAGTCTATA
>JAOZHK010000173.1 GCA_026014905.1 Candidatus Bathyarchaeota archaeon | reverse complement strand
CCTCCATCAGATCGTATCAGTTGATTTGTATACACGGTACGTGTTGTTACATAATCTCAACATCGGTGGCTCGCGGACCCTTGTAGGTGTCACTGACCTCGAATTCAACTTCGTCACCCACAATTGGAGTGGACGTTCCTTTCATGTCACTGACATGAATGAAGATATCGTTGGATTGCCCCGCGACATCGATGAAGCCGAAGCCACGATTATCGAACCAGCGTGCAATTGTTCCTTTCATTACTTGTTCACCTCGTCTTTGTGTTCGGTAGAAAACTGTCTGCACATCGTACAAAGCGAAAAAAATAAGCCGCGTTAACCGCGGAATAACAACTAATTTCCTACATTCTGCACGTAAAAAATGCGGTACACTTTCTCGTATCCCTGATACATTCGTGATCTCTTTTAAAGGTTCTGCACACCAACTAGCTAACTACGCGCGCGCCAAGAAGTGGTGGCGGGCCCGGAGGGATTTGAACCCTCGACCTTCGGGTATCTCCTCAACACATTCATCTTAAGAGCTTCAGCTTCAATATCACGGTTGAATCCGCTGCTCTACCTAGCTTAGCTTCCCGGGCAATATGGTGATTGCCTTACGGGCCCAGACCCGCCCATACATTCTCCTATCATGAAATCTAATAACTCTTTCTCTTCTCGGATTAGCCATCGCATTAACTTACAACTGTAGACTCAGATGCGATGCGGCGTAACACTTGTCCTGATCGCGCACCCGTTAATTTTCCATGATCAACAGCAAGTCTTCCATTCACAATCACGTATTCTATTCCAAGGGGATATTTGTGAGGCGCTTCATAAGTGGCTTGATCTATTATCGTTTCTGGATTAAATATTGTGATGTCTGCCCATCGACCTTCACCGATGAGCCCTCGATCTTTGAGACCAAATCGTGTGGCGGGAAAAGCAGTCATTCTTCGAATAGCATCCTCAAGAGTTAACATGTTTTGTTCACGCACATACTTGCCCAGTACTCGAGGAAATGTTCCATAAAATCGAGGATGCGGTTTTCCTCGGCTCAAGATGCCTTCCGGAGCTACCGACCAACTATCCGAGCCTATCATCTGTAATGGGTGCATCAGAACCCGCTGAACATCGTTTTCATCCATGAAAAAGAGAATAATCGTGACTTCTCCTTCTTCTTCCAGTAACAGATTAAAGAGTACCGTGAATTCATCGCCTGCTTGAGCTTGAGCGATCTCTGAGATATTTTTGCCTTCCCACTGGCGGTTTTTCTCTGATCGAACGGAAGCCACGTAGATACTACTCCATTCATTATCCTTCACAAAGTTCTCCCACCTGGGTATTCCCTCTTTCATATCTGCTTTCATTCGATTCCGCTGGTCTGGTGATCGCAGCCGATTCAATAACGCAGACAGTCCCCCCTCATGGGTCCATGGTGGCAACAATGTACCCATAGATGTCATTCCTGCAGTGTATGGATATTGATCGCAGGTGATGTCGATGCCCTGTGCTCTCGCTGTCTCCATCAATTGTAATGTTTGGGTGATTTGTCCCCATTGCGTGCGTCCAGAAGCTTTATGATGGGCGATGTGGACTGGTATCCGAGTTTGTTTTCCAATCTCAATTGCTTCACATAAAGCAGCAAGTAGTGTCGACCCCTCTCCTCGAATATGTGAGGCATAGATACCTCCATGTTCTTGCACGACGTGAGCGATCTCAATTAACTCAGGAGTTTGTGCAAACATCCCCGGTGGATATATCAGCCCTGAGGAAAGCCCTAATGCTCCAGCTTGCATTGCTTCCCTCGCATGCCGTTTCATTGACTGAAGCTCCTGCTTATTCGGGTCCCGGTTCTCATATCCCATCACTGCGATACGAATCGTGCCATGCCCGACCAAATGTCCGATATTCACTGCAAGATCGAGGGCTGATTCGGTCTCAAGATATGTTGAGAAGCTCCTCCATGGCATTTCAAGATGAACCTCGGGAGGAATAAAGGGTGAAAGGCCTTTGCGAAGAAGAACATTTGTTTCTGGTGTGGTTGGAGCGAGACTAAACCCACAATTCCCTGTAATCAGGGTTGTTACGCCTTGCATAAGCGTACTTTCGGTACTGGGTAATATTGAAATAATGAAATCGGAGTGACTATGAACGTCAATAAATCCTGGACAAACGATCAATTTGCGAGCATCAATAACTTGGTCGGCGTGTTTCCTTTTGATATGTCCAATTTTTGCGATACGGCCGTCTTTGATGCCGATATCGCCTCTGAACCACGGATTGGCTGCCCCTGTCACTATCTGACCTTGTTGAATCAGAATTGAATACAAGAAATCATTCACCTAAATGGAGTACGGGTTTAGCGGAGTTGTCCAATCAGCTTATTTTCTTTGAGAATTCGTAAACTTTTCCCAAATGCTGCCTCTGTCTTCTGGAGATCGTCCTCCGTGTACGTTACACACGTAAAGAAACTCGTGCTGGCGAACGGGTGAATGCCCGAATTAGCCATGACGAGGTAATTAACATAGCTGGCTTGGGGATTGGAGGAATATTGTGTTTTCACATAGTAGTCCTCAAAGGATGTTGGCCCAGTTTGCCAGAGATATTGATGTTCAGGTCGAAGCGGCGTATGGAGGAAATGAATATTGAAGAGAGTCGGGGCTTCATAGGGATAACCACTCGCCAGTGCGGCAACATTGAGGGACTCAGCCTGTTGATTGAAGCTGTTTGTTAATCGTTTTCCAATTTCATACAAGCGGGGATAGATTTTATCCCGTTCCTGGAGGAGAATCTTCATCATTGCGATGCCTCCCGCGATACATAGGGGTTGGGCATTCCATGTGCCTCCTGAAGCGATTCGAGTAAATTGATTCCAATGGGCATCTTTGAAGGAATAGAAATCCAGTATCTCTTTCTTCCCACATATCACGCCTATGGGCGCTCCGCCTCCTGGAACTTTGCCTAAGGTTGTGATGTCCGGGGTGACTCCATAATATTCTTGAGCGCCACCAGCTGCAAAGCGAAATCCAGAAATCACTTCATCCATGAGAAAAACGGCCCCATATTGCTGCGTTAGCTTTCGGAGACCAATCAGATACTCTTTTGTGTACAAATTATTACAATGGAGTAACACTACCGCCACATCGCCAGTCTTCAACGCGGATTCAATAGCATCAAGATTATTGAAAGGCACGATGATAACATCATCTTTCACGCCTCGAGGAATTCCCTCAGCATTACAGAACCCAAATGGTGGCCCATGATATGCAAGCAGCGTATTGTCGCCTTTTCCATGATAACATCCCGCTTGTATGACAATTTTATTTCGTCGGGTATAAACACGAGATAATCGAATAGCCATAGCAACAGCTTCACTTCCACAAGATGTTGCGCGTATCCATCCATTACGAGCTGCGGGCACTAGTTGCTTCAATAACGCTGCCCATTCAATTTCAAGCTCAGTGCTTGTACCCATATGAATCGCTTTGGGTATTTGCTCCTGAAACGCTGTGAGAACTCTCGCATCGCCGTACCCGAGGATTAATGTGCCATGCCCCATCACATAATCAACATACTCATTTCCATCTACATCCCATTTGCGTGACCCAGATGTATGAGTTGCATAGATCGGGAACGGTTTCGCAAAGCGGGCATCGTGAGTGACGCCGCTTGCAAAATGCGTTAACGCTCGTTGATATAATTGCTGTGATTTCGAGTGAGTACGCACATACTCGTTTTCCAGCTCTTTAATAGTAGACATCGTCATCGCCTATATGACCTTCTTCTTCTCATATAAAAAACGTTGTTCTACGCGCGCCTTATCACATTAACTTTCTACACACACAAAGCCTATAGTCCACTCGAGCATAAAAGTTATCTTCATGAGATATCCAGGGATATGGCCAACCCTAGTTTTCGTTAACGGTAGCATCTATACTATGGACTCCATTCATCGAATAGTCGATGCAGTCGCTCTCTCAGGTTCACGCATTATGGCAACTGGATCATCATATAGAATTCAGAGATATATTGGTCCCAATACCCAAGTAATTGATCTACAAAAGCGAACAATGATCCCAGGATTCATAGATACTCATATACACTTTGTGACATCTGCACTCAGTAGTTTCGAAATTGACTTAACACATGCGCACACTCTTACCGCTATACAACATCTTCTTGCCCAGAATATCCTTCAAGCAAAGCCTGATCAATGGATAATAGCATCCAAATGGAATCAAAATCTGGGGCACTACCTTCGCCCTCCAACAAAACAGGATTTAGACGAATTATCAATCACAAATCCCATAGTAGTGAAAAGTGTTGATGGTCACACTTTTTGGGTTAATTCCCATGCGTTGTCCGCGGCTTCAATAACATCTACGACTCCAAATCCACCTGGTGGAGTAATTGAGAGAGATAAGACTACTGGTGACCCAACAGGAATCCTACGAGAAACTGCAATGCAAGTTCTCGAAGCCTGCATTCCTCCGATTCCAGAGTCTATAATTGATAGCGCGGTGAAAAACGCGATTCATCAAGCACATACTTATGGTATCACATCAATCCATGTTCCAGAAGACAAGATAGCTTTTCAAGCTTTTCAACGTCTATTGGCATGCGACGCTTTAAAACTTCGAGTTTATATGCTGCTTCCTGTCGAGCTTTGTGATTCGATCCTCGCATTAGGACTGACAACGGGGTTTGGTAGTGATAAACTCCGATTTGGAGCCGTAAAAGTATTTGTTGATGGCGCTTTAGGCTCGCAAACTGCAGCAATGTTTGAACCCTATGAAGGTACATACGATAATACTGGTGTACTTGTAACGCCAACAGAGCAGCTTCAAGAGATTTTAACGGTGGCTTATACCCATAATACTGAAGTTGCTGCACACGCAATTGGCGACAAAGCAAATCATCTAGTTCTCAATGTCATCGAAGACGTCGCAGCAGATGACGCTACTAGTCACAAACGGTTTCGAATTGAGCACGCCCAACATCTCGGATCCAGAGATATACCACGTTTTGGTCACCCATCCATTATTGCATGTATGCAACCCGCGCATATCGCTCTTGATATGGATATTGCATCTCAACATCTTGGAAAACGGAGCGCTACTGCCTATCGATTAAAAAGTCTTCGAAACGCCGGTGCCTGCCTGACATTTGGATCAGACTCCCCGGTTATGACTCTAGATCCTTTAAAAGGAGTTTACGCTGCGGTGACGAGAAAAAAGATCGATACACGAACCAGCTCAAGCTGGTATCCTGAAGAACGAGTCACTGTTCTTGACGCCATTCAAGCTTATACAATTAATGCCGCGCGTGCTTCGGGAGAGGAAAACATTAAAGGATCAATTGAACCGGGCAAACTCGCTGATCTTGTGGTATTGTCCGAAAACATTTTTCAGGTTTCTGATGAGGACCTCTTTAATGTTCAAGTGGATATGACAGTCTTCGGCGGTGAGATCGTTTATGAAAGGCAAAGACATTAAAATCTTCTTGGGTTTATTCTTAATGGAGGAGAAAAATTGGGTCATATCTTAGCAAAGGATGTAATGATCCGTCAAATCTATACTATACACCCCAAGCAACGCGTCGCATTAGCCCGTCTTCGGATGCTCAGACATGGTGTTGGTGCCCTACCCGTAGTCGATGAAGATGACAGGTTACAAGGCATTATTACACTACGTGACATAGACCTCGCGGGAACCGAAGCGGGATCCTTACTTGTAGTGGATCTGATGTCTTCACAACTAAAGACTGGTCTAGAAAATACGCCCGTCTTGACAATTGTTGAAACAATGTTGAAGACCGGTATTCAACGAATCCCCATTGTCAACTCAAAAAATCGTTTACTCGGGCTTGTTACACAGACTACAGTCATTAGAACAATGAAAAAAGCCATTGAGCAATGATGCTGTTATAATAATATTTGTTGATTAGACTTCATGAAGAGTACCTGAATCTCTGACTCCGCTTCAACTGCATTTTTTAACTCCAACGGGTCGGTATCCCACCGATGCATTGGAAATACCTTTTCCGGATTAATGGTTAATGCAGCTTCGATTGCATCACTATTATCCATAGTATATGTCCCCCCACTTGGAAGCAGCGCTAACGTTATGTTCTTGTTGTTTAATGCCTTCATTTCTTCGATGAAATCGGTGTCTCCAGCATGATATATGGTTTTTCCATCCACGGTTAATATATATCCAACCCCAAGTCCTCTTGGATGGAATGGCATTCCTGGTGCTCGAAACCTCTTGATGTTATATGCTTCTACAGCTTTGATATGGATACCACGGATAGTCTCCTCCTCACCGGGTTTGAGGCTAATAACTCCTGCTTCGATTTTCGCTGCACAATCTTGAGGGGCTATAATTATTGTGTCATCTTTCTGTATACTATGTATTTTCCCAGTATTACAATGATCAGAATGCGAGTGAGTAATAAGGATCAGATCCGCTAATGTATTATATTCTCCTTCATGAGGATCAAGATAAATTATATTTCCGTGAGTTTCAATCATAAATCCTGCGTGTCCCAGCCATTCAATACTCATTAATCTATTTCACCATAGTTTCTTACATGATTTAGGATGTAGGTTATATAGAGAACCAGCTAACTTCTAAGGTTATTGCTCTAATATTTTCAGGCTAACTAAGCCAGGTTCCTATCTAGGAGCTTTTGCTGTTGTGTAGAATTGTCTGTGTTGAGTACCAAGCCGAATGTCGAGAAATTCAGGTAAAATCTTGGTTTGAAACGCTTGAGTCGGCTTTCCATATGTGATACCAGGACACTGCGGATTAACATAGACAAAGAACGCATGATTATGATAACGGAAATACCCATCTCTTTGTCCTTTAACGAGGGGTTCGCTGCGAACTCGGAAAGGCCACAGTTTACATGCTAGAGGTTTTATGCGTTGTAGACCACACATGTGTCCTTTATATGATGTGTATAGAAAGGGGCATCTATTATCAACGGTTTTGCGCAGATAAAAGCCATCCAGGCGATTGTTAGCTATGCGAAACCCGTATTGCTGCGTCAATTTCAGCCATTCAAACGTGGTGAGTTGCACCGTATATTTGCAACAACTCCCACAACGAATACAAGTCCAATCATGAACATGATTCCATGGGATCGGTTTCAACTCATATTCTCCTCAGATTGAACAAGAACATTTTCTATTACTATTTTTAAAGGTTTGCTAATTAGCTGACAGCTCTCTCCACTGTTTTGTAGAACACCCATCCGTCCTCATCACAATAGTATTGTGGAATCACATGTGAAAACTCGAAACCTAACTTTTGATAAAATATGTGAGCAATTTGGTTTGATTTTCTAACTTCTAACCGAAGGAGTGTAACTTTTTGCCTATGAAGAATCGCAAGAAGTTTGTTTATGAGAGCTTGTCCTACTTTCTGTCTCCGTTCTCGTGGATGAACAGCAATTGATATGAGGTGGCCATCTCCTCGATCGGAAGACGCGATGATATATCCGATAACTTGATCATTCTTCATGGCAACAAAAGATGTCTCAGGGTAGATTTGAAAAAGAGCCTTGAGAAATCCTTTAGGATACGGATCTTTAAAAGAAACGGCTTCAATATCATGAACATCGTTAAGGTCTTCAATGTTAGCCTGTCTGATCACATTAACCAAGTATAACAACAGCAATCAAACCATTTAATTCCTTTTCATTTTTCACTTCAACATGGAATGGTAGTTAATTGAAGATCTTTTATAAGGTAAACGCATGTTAATCAATAGCCCGTAAACAATATTACTTATGGGAAGACAATACACACTATTACTCTAGCTGGCTTGGATAGATGCAAATGTGAAATATGTTTTTGACGAGAAAAAGGGTGCGATGACACTTATTCCACAAGATCCTGATGATCTCTGGACACTTTATAATCTTATTCAGACGGGAGACAAGCTTTATGCGAAGACCAGTCGTGTAATAAAAATTGAAACTGATGGAACACGACCTACAGAGGGAAAACGACTTCCAATGTTCCTTGGTATCGCTGTTGAAAAAACTGCGTTTCGGACACTGAGTGGTAACTTACGAGTCACGGGAATCATTATTGAGGCTCCCGAAAAATATGCGGTGAAAGGAAGTCATCACACTATCACTCTAACGTTAAAACGCTCGTTTACTTTAATAAAAGATCATTGGTATCGCCATGATCTTGAACTGGTTAATCGATCCGGACAATGGAAGACTCCTCCTATCTATATTTTAGCGGTTGACGATGATGAGTGTAGTATTGCACTCCTAAGTCAAAATAATTTAGATATTATTACCGACATCGCGGGAAATCTACCAAGAAAACGCGAGATCGGGAAGCGAGAAAAAGCTCTACAAAAGTATTTTAACTCGATTGTCAGCATTTTGAAAACTCAAAAAAGGATCGATGAAGCTTTTCTCGCAATTATTGGCCCTGGATTTATTAAAAATGCACTCGTTAAGTACCTCAAATCACGACATCCACGTCTCTTTAAGCAAATTACAGTAGTAGGCTCAGCAAGCAGTGGAGGAGTTGGCGGAATTAAAGAAGCCCTCCGAAGTGGCGTCTTAGACAAAGCCACAAAACGAGTAAGGATCGTTGAAGAGAGTAAAGCGATCAGCGCGTTGTTACATCGACTAGGAAATAACCCCGAGACAGTGACATACGGGTTGCACGCTGTTCAAAAAGCCGTTGAGTATGGTGCAGTGAACTCCATCCTGATCTCTTCGAAACTCCTTCGTGAAGTAGATCCTTTGAAACGACGAGATCTCGAAGCGCTTCTCCGACAAGCTGAAAGCATGGGTGGACATGTCATGATCATTGGACACCAACATGAGGCAGGAGAACAGCTGTTAGGCCTTGGAGGTATCGCAGCTCAACTCCGATACGCTATCGACCTAATATAACGACGTGATGCGTACATGACTTTCTCCGGGACGAAATATTCTGTGAGCTACACTGTTGCTCACTGGGCACAATTAACTCGATTACGTAAAACCGCTATCTCGCTCATGAAGATACTAACTGAACACAATCTCGTTTCAGGACTTTATGGGAGTGTAGCCCGCGGTGACATCCGCTCTCAAAGTGATGTTGACATCATTCTTCTCACTCCCGTATCTTCGACACGAGTTGAACTCGCATTAGCTGGGGAAGATATTTCTATCTATCAGCGTCGAATTACGCAAGCTACACCCAATCTCACTCCTAAAGCCCATTTCTACCTCGATCCCTTGCATCAGCAGTGTATCAGTTTACCATTATTCCCCCTTCGGTCTCTTGAATCAGAATTTTATAAATTTGGTGGACTAATCTCTCTTAACGACTTACTTCTTGGAACACGAGTGCCTGGTTGCACTAAACGATTAATGCTCATACAACCAACACCCCCAGGACATGACGAATCCCCCATCCAAGGATACGAAGCGGAGGTTGCTAAAATCATCGGTGTCAAACTAGCACTTGTCCACCAACGCATTCGAGTGTTAACTCGACGTGAAGAAATTGGACGAACCGGAATCATGTTATCCCACGATTTACTCGAGGGGGAAGTCTTTGAAGAAGTGTTAAAGCGACTCGCAGACACAAATCCCATTGTGAAACGGCGTCTAAGACGTAAGAAATAACGTAATCTCTATTTCTTTGCGAACGAGGATAGAAAAAGATTTTTAAGCCTTGCTGATGAGGACCTTAAGAAAGTGCCCGACACGTTGTAGCATCAAAGGGATTGTCATGTTACTGGATCCATTGAATATTCTTCTTTTTTTAATGATCGGTTGGGTTCTGCTTTACCTCGTGAGTCAATATCTACCAGTAGAGAAATATAACATCGAAGTGGCGCCCTTATATTTAACCTATAAAACCCAACTTCTCAACAACTTTCTCCAAAATACTGCTTCAAAGCACCCTCAATTCTGGAGAGTGGCCTCGAATATCGGGGTCGTTACAGCTGTCGGTGAGATCATGTTAGCTATCTACATCTTAGGCAATAACCTTTTCAAGTTTCTCTTCGTTCCTCAACAAGCCCAAGCGATCTTTCCTCTTCTACCTGGGATCACGATTAGTCTCCGATGGTTTCCTTATCTCCTTATCGCTATTGGCTTCGCGATAACAGTGCATGAGATTAGTCACGGCGTGGTGGCTTCACTCGAGAAGATCGCAGTAAAAAGCGCCGGAATTATCTTAGCCCCCATCACGTTTGGCGGTTTTGTGGAGCCTGATGAAGACGTATTTCTCAAGTCACGGCTTCTCTCTAAACTAAGGCTCCTAGCCTCAGGTTCCCTTGCAAATCTCGTCTTTGGCTTAATTGTCACCCTGATCGCAACAAGTATCTTCATACCCAATTCTGGAGTATTGATCATGAATGTCGATGAAGGAGGTGCAGCTTATGCTGCCGGAATACGACCATGGGAAGTTTTATTACAGATCAATAACACCCGAATCAATAACCTAGTAGACCTAACACATGTCATGAATAACGTACAGCCAGGAGATTCCCTCATTGTTGATACCAGTGCTGGAACCCAATTGCTCACCACCATGCCCAGCCCAACAAATACAAGCCGTGGAATAATGGGCATTTCTAACCTCGTAGATTACTTTGCTTTACGTATCGGCGACGTCTCACCAGAGTTTACATATCACTTCAACCTTACCCTGTACTGGATTTCTCTTCTCATGATTAATCTTGCCGTCTTCAATATGTTACCTCTCTTCCCATTAGATGGCGAAGCGTACCTCTCCTCGATTATTCAGGAGAAAACGCAAAAATATCACAAACCCATTCGTTACCTCATTAATGGAGCTTCACTCTCGCTTCTCGCATCAAATATCGCATTAACGCTAGTGACTTATGGATTAACTCCAATCTAGAAGTGGGTTCTGTGAATTGCTCATTCTGTCACCGAAATGCAGTTTACCATCGCCGCTATTCGGGTGAACGGTTCTGTCGTGATTGTTTCACCAAATCTATTGAGCAATTAACACGTCATACCATCTCGCGACACAAAATGTTACGCCCTCACGACCATATTGCTTTAGCACTATCTGGTGGAAAAGACAGTACAGCGTTACTACACGTGTTGTATTCCATTGAACGTCAATATCCCAATGCCCAGCTCTCAGCCATATTCATAGATGAAGGCATCCACCAGTACCGTCAAGAAGCAATTCGATTAGCCCAGCTTAGCTGTGAACGCTTCAACGTTCCTCTTCATCGCTTCTCTTTTCTGCAATTATTTGATATTTCCATTGATCAGCTTGCAGAAAGGCCACAAGCACAGCGTCAAATATCACTGTGCTCCTTCTGTGGAATCCTTCGACGCAAGGCCTTAAATCTCGCCGCCAAACGAATCAATGCCTCGAAACTTATCCTCGCCCATAATCTCGATGATGAAATACAATCTATGTTCTTAAGTATTCTCAGAGGCGATCTCAAAAGTCTATCAGCAATACGCCCTGTCCTTGAAAAAATCCCTGGCTTTGTACAAAAAGTCAAACCATTTAGCGAAATATTAGAACGAGAAATCGCTCTTTACGCACATTTTAACGATCTATCATTTCAGACTCTACCGTGCCCATATCAAAGCAGTTCAATGCGCAATAATATCCGTGAATTTCTCAACCAACTGGAATACAATCATCCAGGAATTAAATATAGTACCTACCGTAATTTTATGAAACTTATTTCAAATCAGCCGAAACCTTCCTTGAATACATTAGCTAACTGTAATGTGTGTGGAGAGCCTACAACTAATCTGACTTGTCGTGCGTGTACTCTTCTACAAGCTCTCCATCATGCATGTTAATTCATTGTACGAGTATCACCCGTTTTGCGTTTATCATCTCTGGGAGGAAGAAATGTGCTGCATATCGCTCGAATGAAATGTGATGTTAACCACCCGCAACAGGTGGAAAGATTGCCAGTCTATCGCTATTAGATAGAACGTCGTCAAGTTCTTTAGGTCTACCATTAACAAGAATAATCTTCGTTTCATTCACCGGGATTTCTAACAAGGAAATGACAGTTCGAATAGTTGAACCGTTCTCAATCTTCAAATCATATCCTTCACCTAATTTAACATCTAAATATTTTCTTAGATTCCCAAATAACCGCAGCTCAATATCAATCATTATTGATCAATCCTCTTGAAATACTGGCGATAAGCAAGTATCATGTTATCAGGAAATAATGCTAATCTGTCCTTATCTTTGACTTTTCTATGTAAACCTGAGTACTCACCGTTAAGAAAAATTGTAGTACTCAACTCGTTAAATGGTATCTCCAATCTATCAACAATATTTTGGATGGAGTCATCTTCAAGGACTTTAACAAAAATTACGGACTCCCGTAAGGGCGATTTCTGTTCAGCGTATTTTCGTAATTTTCCATACAGATGTACTTCAATCATAATATTTGATAAAAAGAGGGGGGAAGGAAATAGGTTTATCCATGAACTTTGTCTAGAGCATCATCAGGTACATCGAATACATGGTTGTGAGGAGGAAGCTTTTCATACTTCATAAATTCAGGAAGACGATCGTCGTTCTGAGTGAAACCTGCCGCTGCATTGAAGGCTCTCTCAACATCGATGATTTTTCGCCCAATAGCAAGTACGTCATCGTTGGTCCAATTTGTACCTAAAATTGCGTTGCAGGTGTCTATCAGTCCTTGGAATGCCTCAGAATCTTCTGCCGTGGCAAAAGTGACGAATAAGCAGTATCCCGTTGCATCGACAAAAGCAGTGAGGTCTTGGAACGCTTTTGATACCGCAGCTTTATCAGGGTCAAGTGGATCCAGTTTACCCGTTACACCCGCGATCTCAGGTGCAATAGTGTATCCAGCGGTATGATCCGCGCCCATTGGTGATGTCGCATATGTTATCCCTATGCCTTTGATTGCGCGTGGTTCATATGCAGGCATGTTTTGGCCTTTAGCGCCAGGAATTCTGGTAACGCCCAGCACTTTGCCTATCGTTGCTGCTCCACATCCAAGAGCTTTTCCAAGTACGGATCCTTTCTTTATTTCCTTCATGAGTTCTATAGCTTTCTTTCCATCTCCGAAATTAGCTAACCCGCCTTCCATGGCGACTGCCATGGCACCTCCGCCTTCGATCGTGTCTAGGCCATAGTCGTTACATTGCCATATCATCTCAGCGATGTCATCAAGATTGTCAATACCACAGTTTGCTCCAAATGCCCAAGTGGATTCGTATTCGATACAAGAAACGTGTTCTGATCCATCTAACTTCGGGTAGACATTACTACATTGAATGATGCATCCGGGGTGACAAGCATGTCCGGTCATCCCTTTTCCTCCTCTGGCTTTAACTGCTTCCGCGATTGCTTCGCCTGATGTAGTGGCTGCTCCTTCAAATCGTCCTTCACTGAAGTTTCGTGTAGGTAACCCTCCAGCTTCGTTAACGACATTCACTAAAGCTGCTGTTCCCAGTGAGTTAAGCATCCCACCTTTTTTAGTAATTGCGTTAGTTGTGATAGCTGCTGTCAGTTTTTTACGGCCTTCATTGAACATGTCTCGATTTTGGGGCTTGATTGGTTGAGTGCCTTTATCATCAAGTACAATAAACTTGACTCCTTTACTACCCATCACAGCACCTAGACCGCCTCTACCAGCGTATCTGCTTGGTCTGTTATCAATATCATTGAAACAGACACCAGCATTTGTCATTAGCATCTCGCCAGCTACTCCGATTCCAGCGATTCCCACTTTTTTCCCGTATTTATCAAATACAAGTGGATACGCTTCATAGAGACCTTTCCCGAGATAATTATTAGCTGATTCGAAATTCACTCCGTCTTTATCGAACTTTATTACCCAAAATTTGTTATCCTTTGGTTTCCCTTCTAAGATAATGGCTTTGACATCTAACTTTGCCAATATTTGACTGAAAGGCGTTCCTGCGTTTGCTTCTTTGATTCCTCCTGTAAGAGGTGATTTACCGCCTACAGAGAGACGTCCTGAACTTGGTGCATTTGCTCCAGTGACGATTCCTGGGGCGAAGATTAGTTTGTTATTTGGTCCGAGAGGATGGCAGGTTGGATCAACTTCATCTTTAATGAGGCTGCTTGTTAGCCATCTTCCACCCTTTTCTTTGTATTTCTTTGGTACTTTTTCGACTTTTGTTTTGAGGTCAGTCATATCGATTCGGATTATTTTTTCCACAGAGTACACCGTTTAGTTTCGTGTATTCATAATAATACGTGTGCTGAGTTATTAAATACCCGATATGCATGAATCTATTGTTCGAATACAAGTCTGCTAATGAGATCAATAACTTGGATTGCCACATCATGAAGTGAATTACGCGCGTGTATATTTTATCTCCAGATTACGAATGTCAATCTACACTTTGTATCCTGGATTCATAAGAAAATTATCACTTGTCACTACATTCTTTTCTAATTAACGCTTAAGGAACCACCATTAAATTGCAGGCTCCTCTCAAATCCGCTCGTGAACGAATCGGTGTTGCTCAATTCATGCTTTTTCTCGCACAACAATTATCAACAGCTGAATATCAGAAACTTGTGCAATTAGAATATCAGTACATTAATCTTGCACTAAAGAAATATTCTAAAAAATAATACAAGCTTGGTTTGTTATACCCTCAAGAAACAGTATATTTTATCGATGGGCAAAATAGAAGGTCAATTGTCCTTCTTCCCAGTTTGCTCCACTAAAACCAATACGGATGAGTTGGACCACTTCTCCATTGGCTACTTCTTGGATCATTGGTTCTGCTATTGCTTGATGGATAGAGGCATCAGGCATCACTATCTGAACTTGCTTATGAGGTTCTGAGACCCATTGGATTATTGGATGCTTTTCGTTCTGGTCTCGGGTAACGCTGTCTGCTGTTTCGTTTAATTGGATAGTACAGAAATTCATTAAACGTACAGTCTCTCCGTGATGCTTCTGCCAATCACGTTGGTCGATGTAGATCGTGTTGTCAACTGGAATTTCTCGTTGACCTTTCGCTGGGAATTCAGGATGCCGTGGTGCATATATCGGCTTCAGCTGTGTCTGGTCATTGAGCATAATGCGCTTAGGATTCATGACTACAAAATATCGATTCGCTGATGAATCGATGATTTTGCGATTTTCAGCATATAAAATATCAGCGGGTAAATTGACATCATTCATGCTAAGTCCCATTTTCACGATAAAAGCACGGATCGCGTCAGGGTGGATGCCTCGTTTTCGTAGTGCTTGAAGGCTCCACGTTTGAGGATCATCCCAGCCTTTCATTTTGCCCTGCTCGATTGCGTGTCGGGCTGCACTTTTGCTCAGTTTTGCTTCCTTGATTCGGAGCATACCGTAATGGATAAATTCTGGTGCATTCCATCCCAGTTTCTGCCAGATATCTTTCTCCATTAAATCTTCGATGATCAGATCTTTACCTCGTAGAATATGTGTCATGCCTAAAAGATGATCATCAATGGCCCATGAAAATTCGAGTAATGGCCACACTCGATACTGGGTTCCTACGCGTGGGTGCGTTCGTTCTGAGATTCTTAGTAGCACTCGGTCGCGAAATGCTGGATTGGGGTGTTGCATGTCGGTTTTTAACCTGACAACTGCTTCCCCTTCTTGATAGTGGCCCTTGAGCATTCCATTCCATCGAATGAGGTTTTCTGTGATGCTGAGATCGCGGCAGGGGCATTCGATGCCTGAGGCACGATTCTGAGTCATCGCCGTGCGGGGGCAGTCACAGACGTAGGCATGATTCTCGGATATCAGGCGTTTTGCATATTTGTAA
Organism: Candidatus Bathyarchaeota archaeon; assembly: GCA_026014905.1. Next base: position 5,502 of record JAOZHK010000173.1, on the reverse strand, counting down.
AAAATCTTGAGTCGATTGGATTTGTAGATTGGTTCACTATGCTCGACTCCCAGCCATGTTAAACCCTCAAGGATCATGGAATACGCATTGGGGATGACGTGTTTAGCCTCGGAGCCTATGGTATCATCCATTACTAGCAGTAATTTACCGTGATATCGTTTTACATACTCGTCGTTGAGAAGCACCATCCGTGCATTGCCGATGTGTAATGGTCCCGAGGGATAGGGGGCTAATCTCATCACAACTTTCCCTGTTTCGGCCTGAGGTAGTGCGGGAAGTCCCTGAGGCTTTTCTTTCTTCTCAATCGTAATCCCGAGGGCCTGTATCTGGGCGAGTTGTTTTTCATATCCCCAAGAATTGATTTCATTGAGTATGCTTTGGATTTGGGGGATCAGCTCTCTGATACGAGAGCGAAATTGAGGGTCTTCAGCGATTATTCTTCCTAAAACTGCTTTAAACTCAGCATGTCCATTATGCTGAATAGCATTGATTAAGGCATGTCTAACGATTACAGGGTCCATTGATGACGATAATATTGGGTAACTGATTGAATATAAGCATGGAGTAATCAAGCATTCTATGCTAATATTTTCGATCTATGATATAGTCCGCGAGGCTTAACAAGTAGGTTTTCGCTGGTGTGTCTTGAAAAGGTTGAAGCTCTTCTTTTGCTTGCGTAATCAGTTGACGTGCGTGCATGGAAGCGTAATCAAGCGATCCGAGCTCTTTCACCAGATCAAGAATAGACTGCATTTGAGACTCAGAAGCCTGTTTTTTCCCAAGAATGCTATCCAGTTGACGTTGTTGAGTAGGTGTTGCGTGTGCTTGTGCGTGGATCATGATCAATGTCTTTTTGCCCTCACGAATATCGCTCCCAATTGGTTTCCCGAGAGTCGCTTCAGAAGCCGTCAATCCGAGAATGTCATCAATAATTTGGAATGCGAGACCCGATGAATAGGCAAAACGCCCCAGATGGCGTATTTCGTCTTGTGTCCCTCCTCCAATTAATGCTCCCGCTTGAGCGGAAGACTTGAGAAGTACTGCAGTTTTTTTGCCGATCATCTCAAAATAATCATTTTCAGAGATAACCTGGCGCTCTTCGAATTGCATATCTTGCGTCTGCCCTTCACAGATAGCAATCGTGGTTTCTGTCATAATATTCAGGATTTGTAAAAGCCGTGCAGGGGAGATCAATTGGAGATTTTGACTTGTTAGGGCGGCTGCATAGGCTTTTGCATAAAGGATGTCACCCACGAGGATCGCTAATGGAATTCCCCAAATGGTATGTACGGTTGGTACGCCACGTCGTTTATCATCGCGATCCATGATATCGTCGTGGACAAGTGTGAAGCAGTGCAGAAGCTCCATTGATGCAGCAACGGGGAGCGCCTGGAGACGGTTTCCGCCCACCGCTTCTGTGGCCATTATCGCTATGAAGGGGCGGACTCGTTTTCCTCCGGCTTTAATAAGATGTTGGGAAGCATCATAGAGTTCTTGGTACTTGGGTTTATGTTCAAACATATCCATGATCGTTTGATTGACCTGTGTTGCCACCGTTTTTATGGCAGTTACTAATGTTTCTGTCATTTGATTGTCCTTCTAGCAAATTGATTCACATCAAATCCTCGCGCTGTTAACCATTGAGCAGTTTTACCCACAATGACGAGTGACTTTGATTGAAGTTCAGGGATCGATCGTGCTCCGACTAAGAACATAGCGGTTTTTAACTCTACAATTATTTGCTCTATTACGGTCTCCACGTCATTGGTGAGAGCAGCTTTCAGGAATGGTTGAGCTATTCCCGCAACATGCGCTCCCAATGCAATGACTTTTGCTACGTCTAAACCCGTCCTCAATCCACCTGAACCGATAATTGTTAACGGAGTGCATAAACTGGCTTCCACGATACTCACTGCAGTGGGAATTCCCCAATCCCAAAAGGTTATTCCAAGCTGTTCATGCATGATGTCGTTACGGAGTTTTGCACGGTGAGTTTCGACAGCTGACCAACTAGTCCCACCTGCTCCTGCAACATCGAGGCCTTGAATTCCAGCTGCATGTAACTTTATAGCCTCCTCAGATGCAATTCCTGCTCCAGTTTCTTTTATAATAATTGGAATTGAAATCGAGGTTGCTACTTGCTGGATTTTCTCTAAGAGATCAGTATATTGCGGTTCTCCTTCTGGTTGAATGGTCTCCTGGAGTGGATTAAGATGAATCATTAAAGCGTTGGCTTTAATCATGTCAATCGCTTGATTGATATGGGTTAAAGTATATTCTTTCAGTTGAGGGGCACCTACGTTCGCCATGATGAACGCGTTAGGGGCTTTTTCTCGTACAATCTTGAAGGAATATGCTGTCTCTGGGTTTTCAATGGTCACGCGTTGACTTCCTACACCCATCGCGATATTGAATTTTTCTGCTGCTTCTGCTAAGACTGCGTTAATGTGGGCGGATTTTTTTGTTCCTCCAGTCATTGCTTCGATGATAATGGGTGCTGAGAGGGCATGATCAAACAAAGGCGCGGTTAACTGAATGTTTTCAAATGATGTTTCAGGAAGGCATCGATGTATAAAGTGAACATCTTCAAGGCCTGTCGTGGTTAATTGAGCTTGCACTTTCTTTTCAAGACAGATTTGGATATGATCTTCTTTTCTAAGATCTGTTTCTGTCATGATGCTTTACTTCCGAGTAATTTGGGTACCAATCACGTCGACTCCCAGTAATGCCTGGGTTACACGGTTCGCTTTTAGCGCGTTTACGATCGTAACAGTTGCACCTTGTTTAATCACAGGGATCAATTCCACCATTTTTCCATGCATTCCCCCAGTCACATCGATACTATTAGCTTTGCCGATACCTTCCAGCGTGGTATTTAGTTCCTTTAATGTCAATTTTTGGATGAGTGTTGCGTGAGGATTGATCTTTGGATTGTCCGTGAATACGCCATCAACATCCACACCAGCAATCACGTTGGTGGCATGGAAACGAGTCGCTAACTCAGCCATAATCTGGTCTCCAGAGAGAATTGTGAAGCCAATCGCGAGATCAGGTACTACGTCTCCAAATAGGACAGGTATCATTCGCTGTTTAAGTACTTGATCAATTGGGCTTGTATAAAATTCATTAATCCGCTTATTCTTTGTGAGTACACATGATGAAGGTTGGATTGAGACCGCTGGAACGTTATTACAAATGAGAGAATCAATCAGTAATTTGTTTAATGTCATCATTGCTTGACGTGTCTTTGATACTCCCAGAAGTTGCGTGTCTCGTTGATAACCTTCCGCGAGTTGATATTGCTTGGCGAGGGGGTGTCCAAATGAGCCTCCTCCATGAATAATAATGAGGGGTTCTTGGTGAGCCCTGGCGATTTCAGCTGCTAATCGTTGGATAGCGCGGTGATTTGCTGTTGCATTTCTGTCTTTATGAGTGATTACGCTACCCCCTATTTTCACAATAATAGGGGTCACTCGCTGATCCAACTACACACCCCGGTATCCACTTTTTCAGCGATTATTGATGTAGCGCCGGCTTGGTGGAGTTTTTCAGCGATGTGGTTGCTTTGTTCTTGGGTAACGAGAGCAATCATGCAACCGCCGCCTCCTGCTCCAGTTAATTTTGCACCTAGAGCGCCATTATGTTTCGCGATATGTACAAGTCGATCCAAAGCTTCATGAGATACGCCAATTGCAACGAGTAATCCCTGATTGATATTCATGAGGTTGCCGAGACTTGTTATGTTGCTTTGTTGTAACGCGTGTATCGCTTTCAATGAGAGCTTGCCAGCTGATTGGAAGATCGGATCCAATGTTTGTGGATATTGCTGTTTTAGCCTTCTTACTTTATCCACAAGTTGTCCTGTATTTCGTTCAATTCCTGTATTGCCTATTACGATAGGGATTGGTGAGGGGGCTTCTAGCTGAGTTAAACCTATCTTTTTATTATAGATGATTACTCCGCCATGGGTTGAGATCGCCTGATCTACTCCAGAGGGATTGACATGAACATATCGTTCAGCATTAAGAGATAATTTCAGCAGTTCTTCAGCTCGAAACTCGTGATTAAAATATCGACCTACAGCTGCTACCGTGGCAACTGCGAGAGCTCCTGAGGATCCCAGACCAACCGCGACTGGGATCGTGGAACTGATTTGAACGTCAAGTCCTTTTTTTTCGTTTAAAGCATCTAGGACGCTTTGAATTGATATCTTTATAGGATCTAGCGTTTTTTGGTGCTGAGTTGGACCTTGAAAATGATTCTGAACGTACTGACCTGAAATACCTAGATCTGAGGTAATGTGGATCACTTCATCTGAACGCCCTTCTACTGCCACCGTAACATACCGGTTAATGGCCATGACAATAGCTGATTCTCCATGAACTACAAAGTGTTCTCCCACAAGAATGATCTTACCTGGAGCTGTAGCTAGTGCCTTCAAAACTTTCCCCCATCCGAGGATTTCTTAAAACAAACATTTAGATAGCTATAAAGTATCTTGGCTAAAACATTTAAAATTATCATTCTCTAACCAAAGCCATGGATGCGTATCCAACAACTTGGCTGAAATCCTCGGAGATATCCCCACTTGTTTTATATTGAAGAAGACGCCCTTGAGCAGCTCCTAACCGTTTTGCTGCCACGATAGCAACAGAGACGGGGCCATAACCGCACATCGATATATTGTACGTTTGTACAACATTCTGGAGCGCTTTTTCATCGAGTTGAGTGATTGCCATTATAGCTTTTTCATCTTTTTTTACAGCGATCAGCTGGGGCTCATAATGAGAAAAATCCGTGGATGCAATAATTAATACATTGAGGCCTTCAATCGCGTCAGCTATTGCATTTCCTAAATCGCAGCTCACTTCAAGATCTTGCATCTGCATGCAAATCGGAACCAATCGGAATTGATCATACACATATTGGAGAAATGGAAGCTGAACTTCAATGGAATGTTCATAACGATGAGCGATTGGATCAATGTCGAGATACCTCGCATTTCGCTGAATTGCGGACGCTACGCGCGAATTAATCTGGATATCTCCCAGCGGGGTTCTCCACACACCCTCCATCATTATCGATGTGCCACTGCCATATCCCGTATGATTTGGTCCGATAATGATGACAGTTTCCGGTTGACCCTCCTCAGCAACAAAGTGAAATCCCGTTGCAGCTATGGGGCCCGAATACATGTACCCTGCATGTGGACTAATTAAGGCGACAGTTTTTGTAAGACTCTGCCTCGTTGGGGCCGGGGGGGCTCCGGGACCAAAAATATGCACAAAACAACTTGCTAACTCGTGATTTAAACGAGATGAGGTAGCTGCATAAAAACTACCTGCACGGTATGGGAGTCGAATTCTAGTGCTCATTCGCTCCACAATGGCTCATTAGCTAGGAGGGGGGGCTTCAGTTAATTTGGTTTCAAAATCATCGATGGCGCTCAACATTTCCCCATCAAGGGTGACTTCGCCTTTCTCCCGTAGAATCTGTCGGGCT
>JAOZHK010000137.1 GCA_026014905.1 Candidatus Bathyarchaeota archaeon | reverse complement strand
CCAGTTCTTGTGATAGAGTTGCACTTCAGGAGTATCTTCAATTGTCACGATTTTTGAGTCGGGTGAAATAAATGTGGATAAACAATTCAGCATGGTGGTTTTGCCTGATGCAACGCCTCCACATACAAAGATGCTTGATTTATTTTCGACGACAAACCAGAGTAGCGCAGCGATTTCAGGCGAAATGGTTTCGTTTTTTATAAGGTCGACGATCGTTAAGGGATCGGCTTTAAACTTTCTAATTGTATAAGTAGATCCTTGTTTCGTGACGTATTTACTGTAGGTTAATTGAATTCGGCTACCATCCGGTAAGGTGGCGTCAAGTAAGGGATTGGCGACGGATATCATCCGTTTGGCCTTATACGCGAGGCGTATGATGTATGAATCGAGTTCTTCATGATCGGTAAACTCAATATTTGTGGGAATCGACTCATAAGTCCGATGCCAAATATATAGTGGTACGCCTGGCCCGTTACAGCTTATATCTTCGATGAGTGAGTCACGCATCATCACGTCCATTTTACCAAAATAGAGATGATCTCGAATTAAATAGTAAAGGATTTTTTCTTTGGTATGATCACTTAATTTGATTTTATAGAGCTTATCCGCTTCCTCCATGTTACTTCGCAGAAAATTAACAGCGTCATCAACGCTTCCAATCTCAGACATTGTGGTGTTGATGGTATCTTCTAAATGCGTGACAATTTTATCTAATGCTGCGGTTTCTTCGTCAAACAATTTTGGCTCAATAGCTTCATATCGTGCTTGACGAATCACAGGGTCAAATGAGATGACGGCGTAACTATATGGTTTATAAATGGGGAAGATTTCGAGGATGATGTTTCTTCGCGAGATGTATGCTTTCGACAGTCTTGTACTCTCCGTTTAAATCATTTTTTTGTGATATTTCCCGAAAAAAAGGGAATAAAAAAACAATACCTTTGACAGGTATTGTTAAGGTGATAAGTTCGTTTTCACGTTTTCAAAGCCCGTTGATGTGATGCATTTAACGTCGTAATTGAATCCAGCTGTGATATTAAGTCCTGTAAGAGTAGCTGTAACGTCAGCAGCTGTGCCAACTGGAATAGCTTGAGCAGGGGAGATTTGTGCGGTTGTATACGAGGACTCTGAAGTTAGTTTAACTCCAACAGTCACGAGGTCAGCACTGACACTTCCAATATTGCGGACAGTAACCACAACACTCTCGGCGTCTGTGTCAAATTCGACGTTATCGATTCGAACAGCAGTTTGGGCTTGAGTGGATTGGGATCCGATCATCGACATCACCCATGAGTAGGTGATGACTGAGGCAGCAACGGCGATAGCGATCAAGAGCAGTGTCGCAATCAAAGGGCTGATGCCTTTCGCATCTTTCTTTAATCGACGCATTGGTTTGAACATGTCTCTATTCTTTTCCTCCATAAAGTTTGATAGACACTTGGGACGTAAGCATATGTAATTTATGGACGGGAAATACATATTATATCTTCATTTTCGTGATAAACGCATAAAATGTGATTATTATGCTTTTTAAGACCAAATAAGTAGATATTATTAGTAATAAATCCTTTTTTAACGAATATATGGCAATTCCTTCCTGATATCGCTAATATTCCAGATATGAATACGTCTATCTTCTCTCGATGATTTATAGAATCTGAAGGCGGGATGTTCTGAAGAATATTCTTCATAAGACTTGCACAAAAGTTTAAGGACTCGCCTGTGTTGAGATGCGATATGATCAAAGAGACACTACCTCAGAAATTGGTTATAAGGCGCTTAAGTTGGTCCTTGATATGGACCACGATTTGTGTCAGTGGCGTCATCGGTATCGCCTTGAAGTTTATGACACTGCTGGATCACTGGCTCTATTTCCCTATCTTTCCCAATATTTTAGATGCGTTGTTTCTTGTTATCTCGGTACTCTATCTTGCCTATCAGGCACATAAAACAAAGAGCCAAGCTTAGTAGTATTGATTGCGTCGACTATTGGGATTCGAGCTTGCATAAGCCAGTTTTGCCCAAACAGGCACGCTCTCCTGTCTCCGGCTCTGTTTCGGTTTGTCAGTTTGTTTCTGGCGTGATTCAAGCAATGCAACGATACGCTGATACTCGCTTTCCGTGAGTTGAATTTCTCCTTGGGCGTTCGCACCTTGGGGTTTCTTAGATTTTTTTTTCACTTTAACAACGGTTTGTGGAGCAACTGAGGGTTGTGGGGTGTCGGCTGGTATTGATGGCTCATTGGTGGGTTGTTGGATAGTAGGGGATAGAAAATTCTCGTTGTCTCCATATTTGGAGTGATGAGTTAGAGACTCAACAAATCGTCGCTTTGCTTGGAGTGCGTTGACTAAACTATTTGCCAAGGTGAGATCTCCTGAGAAGTATTTGAGTTTGTCATGTTCTCTGCGAAAATATTAGGCTTATGAAGTATTGGTATATGTAGCTACTTCATGTCTTTTGCTTGCCCGCTCCAATGAGATTATCTCATAGGCTAGCTAAGTAGTCAAGAATAAACGATTAGCTCGTCAGCAATTGACGCGCCCGTAATGGTTTTCAAGAAATGAAGACAATCTTAGCGTTGGATAGTGAGCAGACTGTCGACATTCCAGCTCACATCCATGTAATAGCGGAGATCTTTTTTAGGGTCTTCTATGCGCTTGATTTTTCCCTCATTGTAGAGTTCTAAGAGGCACTCGATCACGTCATCTTTATCGACGTGGTCTTGTGTGTTCATCCGTAACTCATTGACAATTTCGCGGGCCGTCAGTTTTTTACTCATTTGACTTTTCTCAGTTAACAACTCTAGGATCACCGATTCGAGATCAGTGGATCCATTGTCTTCTAACACGTCGACCGTTTTTTGGATGTACTCCCGTTGAAAACGTAATTTATCCAGTGTGACAATTGGTTTGGGGCTTTCAGCCGGTTTCACTTTTTCCTCGCGTTCTCGCTTTGCACGTTTCTTTGCTCGAGCTTGTTTTCGCGCTTCAATTTCAGCCTCAGTTTCGAACATCTCTTGTTCAAGTTGAATAAGACGTGAATCATACTTCTGTTTTAACGCTTTAAAGGTGGCTTCCTGAATGCTCCCTTGAAGTAAACTGTTATCAATCTTGTCAAGCGTTTGTACTGTGTCCTCTTTCTCCGCTTTCAATTGCTTCAATTTGGTGGTTAATCTTACCAAAAAGTACTCGCCTTCCTAATACGAACTTGCTGTGTCATTCTTGAACGATAAAAAGAGATAAATCCTGTGAATCCAGAATCCACAGGCACAATATAGAGATGAGGTCAAGACTAGTGGTCTATTATAGGTAACGATCATAAAACCTAAAAAAATAGAAGATAAGGAAACAATACGCGCGCTTGCACGCTATTGCAGGGGAGAATAGGGGGTTGGTCGAAAGATCATGCTAGTGACTTTCGCAACAAGGGGACCGTCTTTTTCTGTTTCTGCGCGACCCGCAATCCAGGCTGAGTCACTCGCAAATGCTTGCCAAGCCTGCTCCCGATGAGCAAGGTCACGAAATGCAAGCATGTAATATAAGACATTGCTGGTTCCAATGACCGCTTGCCAAAAACCAACAACTTGGATGTCGTGCTTGGCAAACAAGTCAAGTGTCAGATTAGCAAAACGGGCGTTTAAGGCACCCATTTTTCCGGGTACAACTTCATACATGCGCCACTCATAGATCATTGATAGCACCTTTGTAAGCTAGCTAGCTGTCGACTCCTTATAAATACCTATGTTCTGATTTTTCATGTCGATATCAATTTGTGTCCACTAATCTTATTAAGGAAAAGAGTATCAGCAGTATCACTTTAGGATCACCTACTCCCGAAGGAAGGTCAAGAGCATTGGTGTCACGTGGAGTCCCTGCTTGTTGGTATACCTGCCCCTTATCTGTTCGTGGACATGGATACGTTGCCCTGATCGCCCAGAAAAAATTTTCTGCGGCTTTAAACCTTGTTCGCCGTGAGAATCCCTTACCTGGGGTCACGGGACGGGTATGTCATCACCCCTGCGAAAGCAACTGCGAACGTCGTCGTGTTGACGAACCCATTGCTATAGCATATCTGAAACGATTTATTGCAGATCATGAACTCCAAACGGACCCCACGATGCCGAAACCAATTCCTCGAACTCGAGATGAAACCATCGCGATTGTGGGATCGGGTCCAGCGGGGCTAACCGCTGCCTATCACCTTGCATTACATGGATTCGGTGTCACCATCTTCGAAGCTTTATCAGTCCCAGGCGGAATGCTTGTCCGGGGCATCCCACCCTTTCGACTTCCCCGAGACATCATTGAACACGAGATTAACTGGATTAAAGCATTAGGAGTCGAACTTCGCACGGGCATTACGGTAGGGAAAGACCTGTCGTTTAAAGCGCTTCAAGATCAAGGTTACGCTGCGACCTTCATCGCAGTTGGGGCATATCAGGGTCGGAAACTTCGCATCCCCGGCGAGGATGACTTCACAGGATTTATTGACAGCTTAACTTTTCTTGAACGAGTGAACTTTGGCGATTATCGAAAACCTGGTGATGATGTCTGCATCATTGGTGGTGGCAATGCGGCGATCGACTCTGCACGAACAGCACTTCGATTGGGGTGTAAAAACGTCACAATTGTTTATCGGCGCTCACGGCGGGAGATGCCTGCCAATCTAGCCGAGATTGAAGAAGCCGAGGAAGAGGGAGTAGAAATCCATTATCTAGCTTCTCCAGTTCGCATCTTAGGGTCAGATAGACGCGTTATCGGTATGGAATGTATTCGAAATCGATTAGGTGAACCCGATGCGAGTGGACGCCGTCGCCCAGTCCCCATTGAGGGGACTGAATTCGTTGTTGATGCCGATACTATTATTCCCGCAATTAGTCAAAGCCCTGATCTCAGTTTTCTCCCCGAGAATCATGGCTTTATCCTCACCCGTTGGAACACCTTCGAGGTTAACCATAAAACGTTGGAAACGAATAAGCCCGGCATCTTTGCCGGAGGTGATGCAGTTACCGGTCCCGCTACAGTAGTTGAAGCAATGGCGGCGGGAAAGCTGGCTGCAATCATGATGGAGCGATATGTAACAGGGCACGATCTTGAAAAGGTTCCAGATCCACCTAAAACCATTGCAACAGTAACAAGTCAAGAAGTGGTGGACACAGAGAAAAATATACGGCAACTAATGCCTAAACGCTCCCTTGCTTCGCGACTGAATAACTTTGAAGAAGTTGAGCTGGGATACACGGAGGATATGGCGATAACAGAAGCACGGCGCTGTCTTCGATGTTGGACTTTGTCAGCAAACTAAAATCACAGAGTACCCGCTTCAAGATTTTATTTATCGAAAAAAGGACAGTTAGAGACAAGCTATAGTCCATTGAGCAGACGCGTGTTACCCGCATCCTTACTTTAGTTGTGAGATCGGGTTTATCTGCTGTAATTGTTTAATATAAGTAAGTCGATAATACAGCAACATTTCTATATGTTAGAAAAAATTAAGGATCCTGGAAAAAGGTTTCAAAACCAGGATCCCATGTGAATAGAGCAGGATGGATTCACAATAAGACAATGCATCTAACACGGTCTAAAGCTTATGAATTCTCAATATAGATTGGAAATTTAGAAAAAAGCTCTAGATAAATCCAAATACACTCAATCAATAAAAAAAGGTAGCCGAGTTAACGAGTTGGTCGGAATGTTTCACGATGCTAAGTCATCAATAGTTTGAAGCACAATTTTGCTGTGCATAAGTGCTGGCGCGCCGCGCGCGATTCCTTCGGTGTTTCGATGTTATATTGATTAACGGTTAGGTGATTTATAACCTATGTTATATATTTTAAAGTTTTCCCAAACACTATAGGTCACGTGTGCGTGTGTAGTGATTGCGCGCGCGTTGCGTAAGGATATGACAGGTTAACACGAGTAGCTGGTTAGCTCACGCCTGCAAATGATCATCACGCAGGATCTAACTCATCGCCATGATATGATCTCACTAGCTAGCTAGAGCCCGCACGAGCAATACGCGCACGCGTAAAATATTTTTCTTAGCCTGTTGCATCGATGAACAGAGTTTTTGGATTTCAAGCAGCATATAATTTTTTTCGCATATACGAAGTTGATGATTGATCTTAGCCCTCTGATCAATATAATAGTTTAGAAGTTTCATATATTTAACATCAGAGATCTTCCATGATTCACCGTTACGATGTAAAACAAAATCGAGAGATTCCTGAATAATTTCTCTTTGATACTCGAGTAGCTTACTATTCTGCTGTAATTTCTTTTTCTCTTGTAATGAATTATCTGATAAATTCGTTATTGTATTACCAGCCCTGTGTGTTGCATATTCATGAGATTCACGATCCAACCTATTCTCTTGAGCACAAGTATAATAGAAAATTGAAGACCCTATCCTTATGTAGAATATAGAAGCAAAAATGGTACAAAACTAGCACGTGCGAATAACTCAAGTAGTTCCATTTAACGCGCGTGCGTGTCAATAGTTGATAACAAACTAACCTAGTCCGATTCAATTAGATTACTTAGTTGAACTCAACATTATTTTATCTAGATCATCGCGCGCGTACTTGTTAATAATAATTATCGGGTCTTCGCCGTTTAGTCTTTAAGTCGTTTAGTTTCGAGGTCTGCTCAAGGATAACATCGTTTTCGACGTGATTTCGACTTCTCGATCGCGCACGTTCTAATAATTCGAGGATTTCAGAGATATTCTCTTTTTCGAGTGTGTTTTCCTCTGTAGAGACATCGTCGTCAGTTAATGATGATTCGTTAGTCAATTCTTGTGATGAATTCGAAGAGAATTCTTGCAAAGTACGTCTTTGCTTCTTATCCTTCTCAGGACTTGACGTCGCCTTCACGCGTATACGGGATGGCGTCTTCTTTACTCGCAAATGAGATATCGTCTTTACACGCACACGAGGCTTGATCTTTACTATCAGATGAGACTTTGATTTTTTGTTACTTGGATCTCTATGAGTGCGTGGTTTATCAGCGTCTAATTTACTCATTTCACACTCACTTCGCTATTCAGAGAAATGGTTTTGATAGTGTTTGCGCGTGTATGTATATCAAAGATATTTTATCATATTTTATTTCAATTATGAAGTAGTAATACTAGGCGCGAACGTCCTACCCGGCTGAAAGATGTTTATCGCGCTTTTGATTATAAAGCTCAGTCAGCGCGCGTGTTAGATCAATCCGAAATCTATAGCTGTCATTCATAACTCTTTTCTTAGTCACGTGTAAGTGATACAGATATTAAGGTTGATGAAAATGGTTCAAAAACGAAATGAAATATCGGAGTTCCGGAACCGAATCCACGAGTATTATGGAAACATAGGTGAACAGATGGCCTTTACCTACAACCGGTTGAGCAAAATCGAAGCAAAAATTAGCGCTATCTCAGAGGACCTCATCACTATTAAAGAAACCGCCAATGCGGACAGAGAAGAGTTCGAAGACACGATCCATACACTGGTAGAAAGCATGAAAGAACTTGTCAAAGTGACAATGGATTTTCCGTCATTCCAATTAGAAGAAGAAACAGGTATCAAAACCCCTCCTCGAAAGAAGAGCTAGATAACTTCTTCACTTGACAGACCTAGATTTCCATATAATACAACTTTTTTTCAGTTTATTTACGAGTTATTAAGCAGATAAAGATCTGGTTTCGCTACGGATGATAATTCTTTTTGATTGTCGGTAAAATAACTCACTATTTCAACGTGTTCTTAAGAAGGTGGATTTCGTTTTCAGCCTTTTTCATGCAATTGTTTGAGTGATTGATCATCAATACTATTCTAACTAGCTACTGCGATGATCGCGCGCGATATCTGCACGGATTGTTGCATTAGTAACTTCAAACTAGGCTCGCGTGATAGTGCTGCTTTTAAGTAGTATGTATACTATCGCATGAAGACTTTGCAGTATCAATGATTACGCGTTATTAGTTAGCGGCGAAGAATAACCAAAAGTTCGCATGTAAGCGTGTGGGCGTTTAAATGCGGATTTTGTGTTAGCTAGCTATATTCCCTGGTTGTTCCTTGATGTTATCTTCTAGTTTGAACTCGGGACAATCCTTATCGAGAGGAAATCTGTTCATATTCATGGTACAGACCACGAATTCAAATTCATCGTCTTTTTGATGCTGGCCAATAGCATTGGAGCATAGTTCACACAAGTACTTTTCAAATGTTCTCAGTGATCGTTCCTTATTTACATTAATTATTGTGTACAGTTTATCTATTTCCTCTGACATTTCCGCAATTTTTGTTGGTATCTTATCCACTTGTTCTTGGATTTTATCTAGCCTATCTTGTAAAATCGAAAAATTCTGAGTAATCTTCTGTACATACTCGATGAGTCGCTGATGCGACTCCGATATTTGCTCGCGATGGTTTGACAACTCGTTTGAAGCGCCCATTTTATTCATTCACGTTATATGGATCATAGATATCCTGTTTGAAAAATAATAAGCTTTCGAGTTATTAGCTGACACTGCTCGTCAACACCTCAATAATTGCTTCTCCTGCTCTTCCATTACCAAAAGGGTTAGTCCAATCCCGTCTTGTTCGAAGCATTTGTTCTGTTTTCTTCACGATTTCGTTTGGACTTGTTCCAGAAAGGACGTTTGACCCAACATCCAAAGTTTCTGGTCGTTCAGTGGTATCCCTCAGAGTTACAGAAGGAATCTTTAGGATACACGTCTCCTCCTGTACTCCCCCCGAATCGGTTAATACAAGTTTCGCATGGCTTTCAAGCTGCAAAAAGCTCAGGTAATCCAGAGGATCGATGAGTTGTAAGCCTTTCATATTGATACTGAACACCTTTGCTTGCTTTCGAGCCCTTGGGTGAATGGGATAGATGATATCACAACCAAACGTTTCCTTGACTAATTTTAAACCATTAATGATATCCCTAAACCTCTCTTCGTTGTCGACGTTTTCTTGTCTATGAATGGTGGCCACGAAATAGTCCAGCTTTGTTAAACCAAGGTTTGCGAGAATGTTCTCTTTTCTCTTCGAAAGTCTCAAGTTCAAATAAGTTGCATCTACAATTGTGTTTCCAGTAACGAATATTTTATCATTTGGAATCCCCTCACCCAGCAATATCTGCCTAGACTTCTGTGTTGGAGCAAACAGCAGATCAGAACAGTGATCGATGATGATTCTGTTTATCTCCTCATGCATCGCTCTGTCATAGCTCCTTAGACCCGCCTCAACGTGCCCAACTTTGATGCCGAGTTTCACTGCAGCCAGTGCTCCTGCGAGAGCGCTGTTCGTGTCTCCTTGAACAAGAACCACATCTGGCTGCTCACCCAGAAGAACTTTCTCGATTCCAATAAGCATCTTTCCTGTCTGCTCAGCATTAGTTCCAGAACCAATACCGAGATTGTATTGTGTCGCGGGTAACTCCAGCTGCTCGAAGAAGACTTGGTCCATCATATATGAGTAGTGCTGACCAGTATGAAGAAGGGAAAAATCATAAGCTGAGCGCGCCAACTCGTGAATGATTGGCGACATCTTAATAATCTCGGGTCGAGTACCCAAGACTACTAGAATGTTCATAATCATAGCCCACTTTCCTCACATATCTGGTTAAATCGTGGCGTTTTTTCCCAAACAGGTTTCTGGATAATTGCTTTGATTATCGCGCGCGCGCAGATAAGACTAGGTAACGTTTCTACTCCTTCTTGCATAACAGCTGTGGATCCTAAATAACGTAAATCCCATTTTTTCAGGCTCAATCGTATACCTATATCGAGATCTTCGGTCACCGAGTTTACATTCCAACAACGCTCCGAATGTTTTGAGGTAACGGTGTCGAGAGCTGTTGCTCGTACGAACTGCCCGTTTCCACCCAGGGCGACGAATCCCTTAAAAAAAGTACGGGAAAATTGTGTCACTCGTGAAAAGGCTATGAACGCGCGCGTCTGTAGTTTGGCTAAGAACGATGTGCTTCGATTACGTATACGAACGAGGGTCTGGACGGCACCAACGCTCTGCTCACTGAATTCAAACGACACTTTCCTCAACATGTCGGCCTGCGGATGCCCGTCCGCATCAAACACGCCAATGATCCAGCGATATGGTGGTTCGATTTTGAGTTCTCTCCAAGTGAATAGAAAGTCCCTGAAGCCAACGTTTAGGGCTGCTCCTTTTCCATGTCCTCCATCCATGGGTAAGATGTTAATTAACTTCACATTTGGATGTTCTATCTGAAATTTTCGCACTACGTGTTCGGTATTATCTGTCGACCCGTCATTGATGACAATGACTTCAAACAATTCTGAGGGATAATTCATCTCTAACACTTGCCTTAGTGTTTCTCCAATTACGGATTCCTCATTATGCGCGGGGATGATGATGCTGAAATAATGAGCGATATCCTCGTCACGTTCTAGTTTGCCAAAGCCAAGTACAAACATTAAAGGATCGTTGTAACATGTGCACATGATAAAGAAGTAAAGCGTTAGAAATGTGGTGTCTATAACCAGCTTTGGAACCAGAAAGTGTAGTCCAAGTGTTCCCACAATAAAGAAAGCTGGAGCAAGAAGACTAAATCCGATTGTTACTACAAAGTTGACTAGCGGAGCCATCGCTCCTTTAAGTATAAAAGTAGACATTCCCATCGCTCGTTAGGTGGATAAGCCTTTCGCTGCATAAGCGCTTCGAAGAACCCTTGTGAATTGACCTGCGACAATCGACGATTTTGAACAAAGAATGCCTTCAATAACAGTGTTCTCGCCGATTTCTATATCGCCTTCCGAGTCTATGGCTCCATGTACAACACAGCTAGACCCCAACGTAACTTTTCCGCCGGCTACAAGATTTCCTTCAACGACTGTGTTCGAGCCGATGGCGATGTCTTTTAAAGCTTTCACATCCCTCAATAGTCTACAGTTTTCACCTGATGTGAAATTGCCTTTAATCACAAGTGTGGCATCAACTATAATTCCAGATGGGATTTCTGCATCTCCCACAACTGAAGTTACCCCGTTACCTACATAAAAGACGTCCCCCACAACCTTCATAGGAAAACTAGCGCGTGTTAGAGCAGGGATATACCCAGGCAGATATTCAGTTACTGATTCCTCGTTACCTACATGTGCGCCATTTGATGTTGTAGTTGATGCTTCGCCATCTGCTCCATTATCAATATTTAATACGTCATAGTTTTCAAAAAATAACTCTCGTTTCGATGGTTTCACTTCAGAAGATATGATTTCCTCCTCAAGAGGAGGCAATTCCTCAAGCTCATTCGCTAAGTTATTTAATATTTTTTCAAGCACGCGCGCTAAGTTAGTTAGTTCAGTATTCATTTGGTCTATGCGCGTACTCATATATGCTAAGTCTTTCTTAGAAAGTAAGGAAGAACGAGCCATAACTGAATTCCCTGTTTAACACCTCCTCATGCGACAAATATAGATAGTATTTATGAATCGTGAATACAGAGGTGTAATCTATAGCTAGCATGATTAAACAGAAGGCGACAGGTTGTATGAGAGTACCACTCAACTAATCTAGCTGTCTCGATATTACTACATGCCAGTTATGGCCACCACATGCATGCGAGATATCGAGGCATAATCTCTTGATATACGACGCTCGCATTAACGCGCGCGCTGTTAATCAGGTTTATCTAATTGGATTTTTTGAACCAATGTTTCTGACTCTTCTTAAAGCTGGTTAGTTGATTCTTAATGAGTTTTATCTACAGACCACCACATTGCTTTGATATACCAGTGAGTTAGATCAATCCGAAATCTATAGCTGTCATTCATAACTCTTTTCTTAGTCACGTGTAAGTGATACAGATATTAAGGTTGATGAAAATGGTTCAAAAACGAACTGAGATATCAGAATTCCGTGACCGAATCAACGACTATTATAAGAACATGGCAGAACAGATGAACGTCACCTACAACCGGTTGAGTAAAATCGAAGCAAAAATTAGCGCTATCTCGGGGGACCTCACCACTATTAAAGAAACCGCCAATGCGGACAGAGAAGAGTTCGAAGACACGATCCATACACTGGTAGAGAGCATGAAAGAACTGGTAGTTCCAAGACACCAGCCATATGCTAGTAGAGAGTACGAGATGATCAGCAGAAGTGACGACGATGCGTCTAGCTAGTGAAACGTCATCACAGCGTAACTAAGTAAACCTGAGAATACCCAGTACAACGGGTAACCGAGCCTTTTCCTGAGGCACCGCCTCTACTTCTTTTTTTAAGCCAGTTGGATTATGAAATGATTGCAATTGTACTTCAAGAAATTTTGGCAGAGTTATCAACGAGCAAGGTCAACGAAAGAGCATCTCATGGATAATTGAATGAGGTTTCTATCTTCCTAGTGTGCAAGCGCTTTTTGTTGTGTTATTCACGCGAGCGCAATGATCAATTCAAAACGTTTTAGTAGGCTATACGCGCGCGCTATCTAGTTCAGGGACTTGTTTCGATGTAGCTCATGATCAAAACAGACTTTACAGATCCACCCAGCATCCGTGAGAAAACAATTCGCGTCTTTTCCGCAGGCACACTTAACCAATGCTTCCATAGATATTCAACTCATTTTTAGGGGTAGGAACGGTTTGAATCCTGATCAATGATCAAGTTCTAGGCCGAATATATTTAGTTTAATAGTTATTTGCATTATTAATGCTTAATATAGATTCAGAATTCAATACGATCGGTCAATTCTCTCAACTTTCTAGTTAGTGTAGCATTCTGGTCGAGGAAGGATGTCCCATCACAAAAAGTCTGGGACAAAGTATGACTCTGAATCACACCATTACGATGAAATGGCTAATGAGTGAATGGCAAGGTTAGCTTGTTGTCAGCTAGCGCTATTCTGAACGGGATTCTGGATTCCGAATTCTCAACACATAATAATGTTCAACAGTTAAACATTTCTTAACTAGTTATAACAGTTAACGAAAATTACATTGAATGATCGAAAATGAGTCGAAAACGCAGTGCTTTTGAGATCTCCTCTGACATCTTACGCGCACGGGGCATAATGAAAAAACCACTATCGGCTGAATTATTACACGGATTGAGGGCTCTGAAAAAGCAAGGTTTTGATGTGTTCTTCACATCAGATCGTGCGGCAGTCATCGTGCACATACGCAAAAATCAATCCTAGAATTCAACACCAAGTATTAAGATTCACTAGCCAACTCTTCCAGTATTAGCGCGCGCATATTACGAGAGTAAATCATCAATCATTAATTATAGCGAACTAGCGAGCTTTTATCCAGAATCGGACAATCTGCGTGGGCATTATCAAGAATAGAAAAATGCCCGCCATTTTCGTTAGAAAACCCTCAAATAACGTGATTTAGAAAATTGATTTCGAAAATTACATGGAATGACCTGAAATGAGTCGTAAACGAAGTAGTTTTGAAATCTCTGCCGAAATCCTGAAAGTCGCTCTGGGGGGTGCAAAGAAATCACGCTTAGTATATCAAGCCAACCTTAACTTTGGCATCATTAAAGGGTATTTACTAAAACTTTCAAAGTCTGGCTTATTACAAAGCCCAATGAACGGAAGTAAACTTTACACGACCACAGACAAAGGCATTGAATTCATCAACTACTTTGAGGGAATGAAACAGTTCGCGACTAACTAGCCATTGAGATGTACGAACATGTTTAGTAATAACAAGTCTCTGAAATTGAAAGTTGAAGAACCATTCTGTAACAGAAGTCGTTTAAGCATCATCTATCAAATCCTCTGGATCTGTAGCAATAATCGCGTTTCCCAAACAAAGCTCATGTACAAAGCCAATCTCAGCTACTTTCAACTAAAGAAATATGTCAACACACTGATGGTTAAAGGATTGATAGAAGAAGATGTTCATGACGGAAACAAGAGTTATTATAGTACTCAACGAGGCCGACAGTTTATTGAAGCGTTCCGAGACTTGACAAGGATTCTTGGAAATACAATTCACTAAAGAGCTGACTAATAGTCGGACTTACACAGAGTTATACGTGTGCACGTGTCAACTCCCGAATCCGTCAATGACGTGGGCTCGAAGGTAGTCTATGTTCATTTCAATGCCTAGCCCCGGAGTGGTCGGCAAATGCAACCGCCCTTGAGCATTGTCCAGTGGTGTTTGTATTAACCGGTTGTATGCACTAAGGTCATATCGTGGCGTTTCTAGCCGGTAGAAGTTGGGTACCGTCATCATAACATGAGCTCCGGCAACGACGTTGATTGGACCGCTGGCATCATGAGGTGAAACAGGAATATAGTATGCCTCTGCCATCGTCGCGATCTTCTTTAGTTCGGTGATGCCTCCTGTCCATGTGACATCGGGCATAATGTAATCAGCTAGCTCATTCTCTAAAATAGGCACGAATTCCCAGCGGGTATGCAACCGTTCCCCTACTGATATGCAAGCGTTGACTTTCTGGCGGACTTGCCGAAGGGCATGATAGCTCTCCACGGGCACCGGTTCTTCAAACCAATCGATATCTCCTGCCGCTTCCAGACTTCGACAAAGACGAATCGCGGTTGGGACATCGAATCTACCGTGCGCATCAATCAAAATTTCGATATTAGGGCCTGTTATCTCTCTGATTTGGGCAGTCAACTCGGCAGCCATCATTTCACCCTGTTTACTCATGTTTCCGTCGAGGTAACCATCATTCGCGCTTCGATCCCCATCCAGATGTGGAAAGGGATCAAATTTCAACGCAGTATGGCCAGATTCAACAATACCATGAATCTCCTTTTCAATCCCCGTGATGTCGGTGAACTTTCTCTGGTCCGGATGGGTG
>JAOZHK010000132.1 GCA_026014905.1 Candidatus Bathyarchaeota archaeon | reverse complement strand
CAACTTTACTCCCAACTTTATAGATAGGACAAAAACCCGTAACCTCCACGCACTCGAGTACCGTTATAAACTTTTTACTCATCGATATCAAGGCTCCTGCGGGATGGATTCAGTACTCACAATTACATATCCCTCGCCATAGGGAGGACCTCCTCGTGGACACTTGGTTTTTTCTTGAGAATAATCGAAGCCACCAACTGTTTTCCAGTAATCTTGATGTTGTTTCACCAAATATTCGTGGATGAGGGTACTCAGTAATTGCAGACAAATCGCGTCGGTCTCCTCCAAGTTCAACATACCATCTTGCATCACGATCTTTTCACCTCCCTGATAAACAGGACAGGTTCCATGCACAGCGTCGATGGTCGCCACAACTTTGTACTTGGCTTTATACGCCATATTCATCACAATGAAGAACACGAAAGATCAAATATTTAATACTAGTCCCTCAGAGGATGATTGATAACGTTTAAAGGCAGGGCAGATTCAACCCTTCTATCAGCATCATACAGTACGAACTCTGAGGGTGTCTTTCCTACAACCTGAGTACGACGCGGGTCGCAAGCAAGTTCCGAGGGAACACTATGGTTACGATCTTTATTGACTTGGATAACACTTTGATACTACGCAAGAAGAATGCACCTCATCTCTCAAAGATAACAGACGATTTTTCCCGAATGCTGCAGATTCTGGATAATTATGAATTACCTTCGGTCCTTTTACGAGAGTTAGCTCAGATACATCGTCTTGCTCGTTTCTGGAACGTTGTTATGAATTATCTATATTCTTCTCCTCAACCACTCATCCAAATCCTGGCTATTCGCCAAGCACTGCATGAGATCATTCTGAACCACGAAAGCCTGGATCATGAGTATTGTTATCTCCCAGAAGAGACATTGCCTTTTTTAACTGAGCTACAGACATCCCAGCATCGGATGATTCTGTTGACAAACACTTCACGTCACGAGCTCGATAAGATTTATCAACGTTATCCTCTCGCATCTTTCTTTCAGGACTCTATCACGCGAGATGACGTCATCAAAATGAAACCGGATCCAGAAGGTGTTATTCAGTTTCTCACGCGTTACCAAGAACGCACTTTCATTATAATTGATGACTTGGATTATGGTGTGATAGTAACTCAGAAAGCACGGAAAGCGGGGTATCAAGGCTATGCAATTTTAGTCAATCGAGGACGATATCACGAAACTGATATCCAAAAGCTGAAGCCTCACTATGTTGTGACATCCCTCGTCGAGATTCCCTCCCTCATTCACCAACTTGTACCCAATGAGGTATAAAGACACCCGCGCGTGCACCCAAAGATAGAGGACGGCATTCACATCGAACCACAGACTTGGCATGACCTGCAAGTACTAGGCCAACAATTGGGAATCCAAATTTAACAGTATCCAATAAGTTGCGCTTACTGAAATCCCTGTTAACTATAGAGCATATGTTTAAGCGATAATGATTTTAACATAACAGTTCTTAGTGACAATGGAGTGAGCTAATTGAAAATAACTGAGGTCCGCAGCATTCCAATCAATTGTCATGGTGCATCGAGACGTGGAATTGTTAAGATAACTACCGATGAAGGCTATATTGGGTATGGGGAAGTAGGTGAAACCGCAACTGAACAGTTGAGCACTCTGTTTATTGAGGGTCTCGTGTATCCACATTGGACGAAGATCCTCATCGGTAAAAACCCTCTCGATATTGATAAAATCTTACGAGAACTCTGGGTTGGAAACCTGTTTGCGGGACGCACGGGGGGCGCGCTCCTAAGTGCGTTAAGTGGGGTGGATTTTGCCTTAGTCGACTTGAAGGGGAAAATCCTGGGAATACCCGGTTATCAAGTAGTGGGAGGCGGGTTTCGGTATCGTATTCGTGTATATCAAGATACGGCAGGTGGAGCCAAGCCTGATGACTATGCCAAGCATGGAGCTGAAGCGGTTCAAAATGGATTTACTGCCATCAAATACGATCTGGATGTTGGTTATGGTGTACATCGTGCAGAATACGGCTATGATCCATTTAATGAACATGTAACTAATCGTGAACTGAAGTTAATGATCAAGAAAGTACAAGCCGTGCGTGACACCATTGGATATGACGTGGACGTAGCCATCGACCTGCATGGTCGCTATAACGTGCCCTCTGGTATTCGAATTGCGAAAGCATTGGAACCCTTCAACCTTTTATGGTTGGAAGAACCTGTTCCTCCAGAAAACATCGCTGCAATGCGAGAAGTCAAAAACGCAACGAGTATTCCCATTTGTTGTGGCGAAAACCTTTATTCAAAATGGGGGTTTCGCGATCTATTAACTATGCAGGCCGCCGACATCATTATGCCCGATATCGCACAAGCTGGTGGAATTATGGAAGGAAAACGAATCGCGGATCTCGCTGATCTATACTATGTCCCAGTAGCTCCTCATAATAATTGTGGGCCAATGGCGACTATAGCGATGGCTCATTTATGTGCCGCAATTCCCAACTTTCTACTCCTCGAATGGCACGGTGCACGAATTTCCGATTGGGATACGATAATCCATTGGGATGGCCCAGTGATATCCAAAGGCTACCTCACATTGAAAGATACACCAGGACTCGGATACTCACTCAATGAAAAGGAGATCCTGAAACGCAATCCTGAAGCAGAGGAATTATTTCGATAATACAATAAATGATACATCGGTAATCTTTACATTAAAGTACCATACAGAATAGATCGGGAGCAATTAACAGATGGTATTATCTGCTCTACTGACTAATCCCTCCTTCAAAAGCCGAGAACCAGGTTTTAAGCTATCCTAATCTCTATAAAACTATTCACTACGAAGGGAAAAGCCAACTATGAATATTCGTATCCAAAAACTGCTTAAAGCCCACCGTAACCTCGAGCACGCTAACTATCGAGAAGTCAAAGATCTTACTGTCTTACAGAAAGGACAATCTGATCTGGAGCCTGTTATCATTCGGAAAGCCAAAGCCCTAGCCCTGCTCCTTGACGAAACACAAACGGTGATTTTGCAGAATGAACTTATTGTTGGCCTCCGAACGATTTATGGGTCTTTAGAGACAGGTCAAAACGTTTATGGCTCCTACGACTTTGAATTACCTGTTCAACCCGCGACAAATCATTGCCTCCGCTATTTTCCACATTATCTTACGAATCTTGAGCGTGAAGAACTACAAAGTGTGGGACTCAGTGAAGGCTACGCTATTGCACATATACCCTTTGGCGGTCAACAAGTGCTAGCATCTGGCTATGGAGGACTACAAGATAAGGCTCGACAGCGTCTCAAGGATCTCAATGAAGCCCCGGAGACACCGGACAGATCGTCAAAAATCGCATTTCTTCAGGCCATTGTTATCGTATTTGAAGCAGCTACGCGTTTTGTTTTAAAACATGGGATGGAAGCAGAACGGCTTGCGCACACCGCTCCAGATGCGCAACGTCAAGAAGAACTCCACCGAATCGCCGCTACTTGTCGGTGGATTGCCATCCAGCCACCCCGCAACTTCTATGAAGCGCTTCAACTCTTCTGGTTCACCTGTCTCATTCATAAAATGGAAGAACAATCCTGTCTGCCTATCGGACGTTTTGATCAAGATCTATACTCTTTTTTCCTTCATGATCTTGCAAATGAGTGCATTACCCCAGATGTTGCTTTGGAACTTTTGGAATGTCTCTGGATAAAATTTAACATTGAAAGTGATCTGACAACCGACACTTGCGAGAACATCACTCTATCTGGACAAGATGCGCACGGCTGTGATGTGACTAATGACTTAACTTACTTATGTTTAACCGCGTCTCTGGAGCTGCGGCTCCCCGACCCAAAAATTAATGTTCGTTTTCACCAACATTCTCCTCTCCATCTCTGGCAATCATGCTGTGAGATCGTAAAAGAAGGTATCGGAGGATTTCCCAATTTCTTTAATGATGACGCTAACATTCCCAGTCTCATCAAAGCCGGCATTCCCCTAAGCGATGCAAGACTGTACAGTTGTGATGGTTGTCAAGAACTTATTATTCCCGGAAAGGGTGATTTCTACCCCACGTTCTCAAGCGTCGACTTCCTCGATACATTACTCCAAGTTCTTCATCAA
>JAOZHK010000100.1 GCA_026014905.1 Candidatus Bathyarchaeota archaeon | reverse complement strand
AATTGCAATCCGTAGTTGACCTGTGGCTACGTTAAAACGGGTTAAATTTTTTAAATGACGTAGAGAATTACGCATTGGCGGCTTAGTCTGCCATAGGGAGTTGCCCGTCCTTATTACCCAAACGGGCTTTATGTACCAGCTAAATTAAACATTTAAGATAAAACCAAAAAAAAGTGATCCACTTTTTATCTTTAGTGTATAATATGTTGATAGAAAAAAATCTGGTCTTTAACAAGTGTGATTATATGAACGCAAAAACATTTAATTCCTTGGTAATTGCATTACTTTTGATCTTTTCTGGACCCGCACTATCTCAAGATTTTGACTCTACCCCACAGACAAAACTTGTACCTGTTGCTGCACCAGTAATCACTCAAAACACTGCAAATACTTGGTGGAACTGGTCAAAACCAGCAGAATACCACTCAAATATAGTGAGAGTGAGAGTTAGTAATGCTGCTGGCACTGGTTGTATCGTGCAGCACGAAGGTCAAGGTACTGTTGTTATTACAAACAAACATGTAGTAGGAAATTCTAGAACTGCTACTATTAGTACATCAGGATCATCATCCGTGTCTATGCAGGTATTAGCCGCATACGAAAGTTATGATCTTGCTATTCTATATTCTCAACAAGAAATACCTCAAAAGGGTATGCCTATCGGTGCATATACGCCGAGTGTTGGGGAGACTGTAGAAATTTGCGGATTTGGGGGTCCACAAAGTTATAATCTAAGACACTTTACAGGAAAAATGATTTCACCGTTTTACGGTAGGGGATTGTCTGTAGACGCACCAGTTATTAGTGGTGACAGCGGCTCTCCTATGATTCATAACGGTACAATAGTCGGAGTTAATTTTGGTGGTCCTCGTACTCAACCGACTAACACAGGATGGACCCTTGTTTTTCCTGCGTGTTCTTATGTTACTGGACCACAACTAGCAGAAGTCCTGACTCAGATATGTAGACCTAGAGGTTGTATTCCTAGAATTATTCGTCCTCAAGGACCATCTACACCACCATCAGGAGGTGGATCACCATTATATCCACCAGCAAACACTGATCCTCCAATCGAACTTAACCCTCCTGCTAATGGAAATAATGATGAGGGAACAGGCCCATGTCCTAAAGGTGACAAGGGTGACAAAGGCGATAAGGGAGATAAAGGCAAGGATGGTAAAGACGGCAAGGACGGTAAAGACGGTAAAGACGGTAAGGATGCTGAAATAAGTGATGAAGACTTATTAGTTATAATTAGTACGCTACGAGAGCGTCTAAAAAATGACCCTTCACTGAAAGGTGATAAGGGTGATAAAGGTGATCGCGGTGAAAAAGGAGATCAGGGACCACCTGGGACTGGCGTTAATATTGATATGGATAAGCTAGTTGATGAAGTTATTAAAAGATTACCTCCTATCAGACCTCAATGGATTGATAATGATGGTAATGTAATAGATGAAACAGAAGTTAGACTAGGTGAAACAATGCCGATGCGAGTAGAAATTATAAGGAGGCTGGCCGATGAGTCCAACTCCTCAAAGTGATGATAATATTCTCGATAGTGTTATCGAGATTGATGATAGTGTTACCTCAAATGGAGAAAATCCAATGGCTGAAATTCCAGAGGCTCTACATGAGCAAAATTTGGGTCGTTTGGCAAGCGCAGGACTTCAAGCCCACGAACATTTCGTGCAGTTTAGCAAGATTCTAGACTTGTCATACGAACAAGACCGTAAGATGGTTTCCCTAGTGGAAGCCTTGGGAGTACGAGAAGTTACTTCCGCTGCTGGTCAAGCTGGCATCCCTGCTGGCGCAAGACAGTAATTAAGTTCTCAGGCGATGTTAGTTCATCGGCCTGAGATTTATTTTTTTTCAATTTCTTAAGAAAAGAGAAGTAAAATGATGCAAGTACCTAGTGCTTTGGCTCAACAAAACCTTGGACGTTTGGCAAGTGCTGGACTCCAAGCACATGAGCATTTTGTTCAGTTTAGCAAGATCCTTGATCTTTCTTACGAACAAGACCGCAAGATGGTTTCACTCGTCGAAAGCCTTGGCGTTCGTGAAGTGACCTCTGCAAGTGGTCAAGCTGGCATCCCTGCTGGCGCTCGCTAATGCGAACAGGAACGGTTAGGTCTGGAATATGGCTTAACCGTTCATTTTTTTTGATAATGAGGATACAAAATGAATGAATATCAGGATATAATAGAGGAAAACAAGCGGTTACAGTCACTTGTTGAAGAATATCGGCAAAAAGAAATTAATGAGTTGCGTCAGCGACTTGTTGATGCGGAAGCTAAAGCGGAGCATTATCAAAATGAGGCTCAACGTAATGCTGATGTAGGCCGACAAATAGCTTCTCAGTATGAAACAAAGATAACCGAACTAAGGACAAAACTGGAGATATATGAGCGAACAAGTACAAGACCTTCAAGGCCAAATAGCTGAACAGCAAGCATTAAACGAATTTGAGAGGTGGGTTAATGAGTCTAACCAAATTGACGTTGCTTATGCAAGCGGTAACTTGGCTCAATGGATGGAGAAAAAACTCCAAAGAGAACAATTCAGATTTCAAAAATTATCAGGGAACGGAAATGAGTAATCAGGCAGATGATAACGAATATATTGGTAAGCACCAATTTTTAGAGAAGAAAGACGTTAGAAATGCGGCTTTATTAAAAACAATAGGTCACGAAGCTATGGTTATGGACAAAATAATGAGACAAAACAAAATAGTTGAAAATACCGTTCACGGGGTACAAAACCAAAGCGGTATGGACACAAGTAATCCTAGTGGAGATGAAGAAGATATGGGCGTTAGCATAGGTAATGAAACCCATTACCATTATCAACAGCAAACCCCAGTCCCTCCCAAACAAGATGCTAATAATACCTCTAGTAAAAATAATTGGGGAATACCCGTTTCTATTATTGCTGCTGGTGCTATGACTGGGGCTGGTTTATATTTTAAGGATGACCCTAACATACAGGACGTTCCGAAAGAAGTAATTGAAGACAATTCAGCGGATTTGATCTTTAGTTTTGATGAACCCAAACCTATTAATAATACTTAAAAGGGAAAAGATGAAAAGATTTATTAGTGCATTACTAATTCTATTGTTCGCCTCTGTTTGTTATGCTCAGGATATTCTGACATATCCCAACAGCTTTGTTCAACCAGTACCTCCCCCAACAGTTTACGTTGTCCCTTCTGTGACAGTTCGTAACTACGGTATCCAATACGGTGCTGGATACGGAGTGCAAATGATGCGACCACCTCAAATGATGTATCAACCAAGAGTTTACTATCAGCCGTATCAGTATCAGGGCAGTGTAATAAGAGATAAAACTTATGCAACTCCCCTAAGAAATATGTTTTTTGGAACATACAGGATTGACCATTATTACAAACCCTACACACCTACACCTCCTGCGAGGTAGTTTGATTTTATGCTTATCATCTAATAAAAATGCTCCTGAGAAATCAGGGGCATTTTTTTTGTAAAAGTCCTTGACGATGTTCTTTTGTCGTCTATATTAGTTTTAGATCAGACACAAAAGGAGAAACAATGTCAAACAGAGCATTTAGAAGAATGATTGAGCGTAGACGGGCGGCTACTAACTATGTACCTCCTGTCGAACTACAGATTCCAGAACAAGAAGAATCTGTTGATGTTTCAGAGAAACTAGATAATGTCAAATTAATTTGGGAATCTTTGAGCAAAGAACTTGACAAGGTTCTTGAAAGTGATGATATTAGATTTGAAGTAGTATTTGTCTTGCAAGAAAGAATAAATAAAATTTTTGAAGAAAATGCTTGACAGAAGATATTTCGGGTGTATAATAAAAGAGTCAAAAGTCGCGGTCGTCTAATGGTTCAGGACATTAGCTTTTCAAGCTAAGAATCGGAGTTCGATTCTCCGTCGCGATGCTTTACATACGGTGACTAAGATGCTGGGCATCAAACAGATTCCAAACCTGTTGTTTAGGGTTCGATTCCTTCGCCGTATGCTTTACGAATGCAGAACTGATTACATGTAAGTAACACCTGACCATCAGTTCAATTTTTGTCGTAATTTAGCGTCATTAGTGAAAAAGTTTCACGACAGTCTTCCAAACTGTAGAAGTCGGGGCAGTACCGTCATGACGCACTTGTGGGGAGGATGTTGGCTAATCCCAACGTGTCTCATAAGCACGTATTCTGTAATGGAATCGCGGGTTCAATTCCCGCCCCCGCAACTTTACTAATTTATAACAATAAAGGTTCTAAAGATGAATTATAAACCGAATA
>JAOZHK010000095.1 GCA_026014905.1 Candidatus Bathyarchaeota archaeon | reverse complement strand
GCCTGGGATTTGCACGACCTGGATAATATGTGTCGGGCAGCTGAACTTTTTGGATTATCTACTATGATAAAAATAGATAGAAATCCTAAAGATTGGATTGCTCAAAGAGCTATTGCCGCTGGATTTCAAGGAATCCTATTTGCTGATATAATGTCGGTTGACGAAGCTGTCGACTGTGTTGAAGCTGTACGATTGCCACCTGAAGGTTATAACGGTGTTGTTGGAACCCGAGGATTTCGTCCAGCAGACTACATCAAACACATTGATGACATCGTTATTGCTATCATGATTGAAAAGAAATCATTAATGGATAATCTTGAAGATGTACTTGCTATCGACGGAATCGACATGATCCAATTTGGCCCGTCCGACTATGGTGTTAGCTTGCGAACTCCAGGTCAACCCTTTATAAGGAAAGACTATGTAAACAAAATAAATGCTGACAGAGATCGCGCAAATCAAATGGCACTTGATGCGGGAGTTCATCCTCGTGCAGAAGCTGGATCAGCTGAACAGTGTCAATACTTCCTTGATCTAGGTGTCCGAGACTTTTGCATTGGATGGGACACAGGAATGGTTCGATCTTGGTGTGTTCAAGAAGGCAGTAAATTACGCGAAATGCTTTCTTAATCACCTTTTTTAAATTTGCATCACTCTCTTCAATGATCACTATGAGTAAACCAAAAATTTATGTTACACGAGATCAACCTGGCACTGCACTTACCGAGTTACAAAACCTCTATGATGTTACCATTAATTTAAAGGATCACCCAGTCTCAAAGCGTGTGCTTATAGAACAAGTGAAAGGGGTATCTGGTATTATTGCCTGTGTGGGAGATCAGATCGATGCGGAAGTTATGGATGCTAGCGGTGGTACCTTACAAGCTGTCTGCAACGCTATCGTGGGCTACGATAATGTTGATTTAGCTGCAGCTACTGAAAGAGGTATTTATGTAACAAATACACCGGGAGTGCTGACGGAAACCGTTGCTGATCTTACGTTTGGGTTGATTCTATCTGTTGCAAGAAATATTACTTCAGCTGATAAATATATCCGCACGGGAAACTGGCATGGCTGGGGACCCAAACAATTTTTGGGAGTCGATGTTTATGGAAAAACTCTGGGAATTGTTGGATTGGGACGAATTGGGTATGCAGTGGCAAAGCGTGCTCGAGGCTTCAATATGAAGCTTTTATTTTATGATGTTTATCGTAACCCAGAGCGCGAAAAACAATATGGACTTACTTTTACTTCTTTAGATAGGTTATTGCAACAATCTGACTATGTATCAATTCATGTTCCTCTGCTACCTCAGACCCGTCATTTTATCAGTAAGCGAGAGCTAGATTTGATGAAAGATACCGCGTTTCTAATAAATACTTCACGTGGACCTGTTGTTAATGAAAAAGATTTGATTAAAGCCTTACACGCTGATAAAATTCGAGGTGCAGGGATAGATGTGTGGGATCCAGAACCGCCTCAAGCAAACAATCCTCTTTTAGCAATGGACAATGTGGTTGTACTTCCTCATATTGCGAGTGCCTCAATTGAAACACGATCACTAATGATTCAGATGGCTATCGATAATTTGAAGTGCATTCTTCAAGAGAAAATACCCCCAAATTTAGTTAATAAGGAGGTAGTAAATGTTCGACCCCTATCCTCAAACTAATGAGTGTTAAATGCCTCGATCCTAAATGTTTTCAAGTGGTGTCTTTTCATTTCATCATGAGTTTTATCAGATATTTGTTGTAAAAATTTATCGAGAGGTAGACGTCGAATACCTTTGGCATTATAAAGGTAAATATTCAGTTCTCTGGAGGTAATTAAAAATCGGAGAATATTATGGTCAGAATTTAATGATATTCTTTTTTCATGTCTGTGATAATAATATGAGACAATGACCAGAACGTCAAGGAAAACAGATGTTTGTTGGTTCTTTATCACCTGATGGTAAGCGTTGAGTTTTGTCAAGGTTTCACGATTTAAAAAATGAAAATAAGAGCCATCAGCGATGCCGATTTCATATAACATTGATCCATTTCGACGTTTTAAGTGATTAACTTCACTTAACTCTAGTTTCATGGAGAAGTTATTCAGCTTCTTGAGAGTAAGCACAATAATTCGGTACATTTTTAACATTGACGTTCGATGACTTATTTTGAGTCGACCATGAATAAGATCTGGAAAATTATCAAATCTTCCAAAAGTGGAAAACTGTTCCATTAAATTTCTGGCAGAATCCAATTTTTATGAACCCTAATCCGCGTCTCTCTGTAGCTGCATAAGTAAGTTGCCATTATTTACGACGGAGATTTTTTGTTTTATTCAAAATATCGAGTAACACTGAAGTTAAAGTAGTTAAGTGAGTAAGTTTTGCAATATCCTCTTCATTGGATATTTGTTGACTGATATTCTCTATTTTTGTGAGCATTCTCTCTTCTAATGTTTCAAGAAATGTGGTCATAGCATATTCCATGTTTTTTCCTTCTTTTACGGTAACTACCTGCTGATTACAGGAGGGGCACCAAGTTTCATTGTCGATTTTAAATAAGGGCGAGTTACATTGAGGGCAGTGTTCAAAAAGCATGGTTGCTCCAGATTTCAAGAGATCTGACATTCGTTTTACGGATTCTTGGTTATCACTCAGAATTATTTTCCTCCTTTGATCTGATATAAATAGTGAATAACAGAGCGATAGGGTCTCAATATGACCATAGAAGTATTGTTTATTCTTTGATAACCTCTAATAATGATACTATATTCCAAATGCGTGTTCGGGTATATGGCGGCATGTTCGGATCTTGACTGATGTCATCTAAGATGTTAATTGCTTGGGCCGCCTTGACGGCTTGACTTTGTTCAGGTAAATCTAACATTTCGGAAGCTTCTTTTGCTGCACGTCTGATGTTACGCGGTGTGGTTCTGTCTTCGCTAATAAGAGATAGAACTGCCTTCGCTTGATATACACGATTTTCATATTCCTTGGTTTTTTTTCTAGAAGGCATATACTGTGGACCTCCACCATTGGTTTTTAGTTTGTATTAAGATCTAAAGACATTAAATAAGGATTGTGTCAGGAATTGACTATAACTTAATAAGACAATGGAGAATCCACTATGTAGCTGTTTTTGGCAGGGGTTTCCAAGTCTGGTCAAAGGAGCAAGGCTCAGGACCTTGTCGTGTAGGCGTTCACGGGTTCAAATCCCGTCCCCTGCACCAAACAAAAATGTCGATTGGAGCGTTTTTTGAGCGTATTTTTAGCAGAGAACAGTGGTTCTCAGCGCTAGATGAGCATTTGAATGATATACGTGCGCGCTTCGATATACATGTCTTTTGAGGAGAAGCCTTTAGTAAAAGTTGATGTGATTATAGCACTAGATAATATGAATAAAGATATTGTACAAGCGAAGGCGACTACAAAGAAAGATATGTGGTGTTGGCATTGTTTAAAATGGATTCGATGGATGCCTAACCCCTATCAGATCCACGATATGCAGGAGATACTGCAGAGACCTAACAGAGAAAGACACTTGATCCTGCCAACCTATGGTATTAATCCCGAGGAGATAAGCATGGATCCCCAAATTAACCTTCGCGACTTAAAACGGTTTGG
The DNA here is from genome assembly GCA_026014905.1 of Candidatus Bathyarchaeota archaeon. Next base: position 16 of record JAOZHK010000095.1, on the reverse strand, counting down.
AGCACAGCAACTTAAT